>JBEIMO010000040.1:0-11876 GCA_040378625.1 Verrucomicrobiia bacterium
AACGCCACGCGCGCACCGCATGCGGCAGCGCGAGGTGATGTGACGCCTGTAGGCAGCCTCTTTTATTCGATCACCAGCAGGGTGTGTTCGCGCACGGGCTTGGGCCGGAAGCGCAGACCTTGTGTGGTTTTGCGGGATTTCAGTTCTTGGCCGGTGATGGGGTTGCTGATCTTTGCCATCTCCAGTCCTGCGGCCAGTGTGATGGAAAATCCGCCGATCGGGATTGCCTCGCCGATTGTTCTTTGGGGCAACAAGTATTTTTGCACCCAGTGTCACTACGGTCCGGGCTTGTGGAGCAAAAATTTCGGCGTCACTTGGGATAAGCACGAGAATTTGCAAATCGAAATCTCCCTGCAGGGAAATTCTGGACAAAAACTGGCAGCGCATACGGGATTCGAACCCGTGCACCAGCCTTGAGAGGGCTGTGTCCTAACCCCTAGACGAATGCGCCGTGAAGTGAAGCACCTTATTCTCTCCATCAATCATTGCAAGGGAAACGCACTTCCGAGAAAGGGTCTCTTGGTTTGCAAAAATGAATGATGGAGATTCTGGCGTTATTTTAAGCCTGCGTGCCGATGCTGTGGAATGTGGCGTCGGCGGGGAGCACAGCGCGGTTGCAGAAGTCGCCAAAGCCTTCGCCATTTTGACGCTCGAGTGAGTAGCGTTTGATGATTGGACGTAGCATATCGACGGCATTTTCAATCGTCGTGCTCGGTGAGAAGAGGCGGTTGAGGCGCATGCCGGTGTAGCCGGCGCCGAGGTAGAGCGCGTATTTGTTCGGAGCTTTTCCGACAAATCCGATTTCGCCAAGGTATGGACGGGCGCAACCATTCGGGCATCCGGTGATGCGGAGGCTGATGGCGTCATGACGCAGACCGTTTTCTTCAAACACGGTTTCAAATTTTTCTAGAATATCAGGTAGCGCGCGCTCGCTCTCGGCCAAGGCGAGACCGCAGGTGGGGAGGGCAACGCACGAGAGGGCGTTGAGGCGCAGACCAGATCGTTCGTTTTCCTTGTCGAGACCATGCTTTGCAAGGATCGATTCGATTTGTGGTTTCATTTCCGGAGTGACGCCGGAGATGGTGAGATTTTGTGATGGAGTGAGGCGGAAGTCCCCTGTGTGGATTTGGGCGATTTCTCGAAGGGCAGTTTTCATTGACCAGCCTTCCTTATCCACAATGCGGCCGCTGAGGATGTGCAGTCCGTAAAACCAATTTCCATCCGCGCATAGGTGCCATCCGGTTGGATCTTGAATGGTGTCGAATTGGAATGCGCGGGCTGGGCCGAAAGAAATGCCAGAGCGTTTTTCGACTTCGCCTTTGAACCATGCCACACCGCGGTCTTCGATGGTGTATTTTAGACGGGCGTGTTTGCGGTTCGTCCGGTCACCAAAGTCGCGTTGGGTGGTGAGGATGGCTTCGCCAATTTTGTTGACCTGATCGGAAGTGATGAATCCAAGCACATCGGCGAGGCGAGGGAATGTTTCGGCGTTTCCATGGCTCATGCCGAGTCCACCGCCTGCGGTTACATTGTAGCCAACGAGTTTGTCGTTTTCCACGATGGCGATGAAACCAAGATCTTGAGAAAAAACGTCCACGTCATTCGATGGAGGAAGCACAAAACCCGTCTTGAATTTGCGCGGCAGGTAGGTGTCACCATACATCGGTTCCTGCTCAGGTTCACCGCCGGCGACGAGTTCTTCGTCGAGGTAGATCTCGTGGTAGGCGCGTGTTTTTGGAAGCGCGTATTCGCTCCAGGATTTTGCATCCTCGTAAACCTGCTGGGCGGCGGCGGTGCGCTCGGGATTCGGCGGGGCCATGACGTTGCGGTTGACGTCGCCACAGGCTGCAATCGAGTCGAGAAGGACTTGGTGCATGCCTTTGATGAGTTTTTTTACGTTCCCTTTGAGAACGCCGTGAAATTGGAAGGTCTGGCGAGTCGTCAGGCGTAGGGAAGGGGACGCAACATCGGCAGCAAGTTTGTCGAGGACGAGCCATTGGTGCGGAGTCGCCTTGCCACCGGGAAGGCGCACGCGAAGCATGAAGGAGAAGGCTTTTTCCTTGCCGGCTTTTTTCAGCGCCGTGCGGAGGTCGCGGTCATCCTGCAGATAAAGGCCATGGAATTTCGTGAGTTGGCCGGTCTCCTCGGCGATTGCGCCGGTCGAGGTGTCGGATAATTCGTGGGCGATGCTGCCGCGCAGGTGGTGCGAGGCGGCTTTGAGAATTTCGTTAGCGCTGAGTGGCTTTGCTTCGGTGGTTTCTGAGCTCATGAAATGAAAGGCGGGTAGTGTTTGTTGAGATTGGCGGTCGCGCAATTTAATTTTTTGCCTATGGGCAGGCTAAGACACACGGAAAGGCAGTTTTTTGAGGGTTTGGTATGGTTTTATGTGATGAGTTGATCCCCATTTTCTGACACGCTTTCTTCATGTCTGCGAATGCTGATTCCCAATCGATGGGCCCATGTGAAGAATTGCTGGAGATAAGAACTCTGGATTGCAGCGGTGCTTTTTGGAATCTGCATCACTATTCCATTGCTGGATCTACGAACGATGTCGCCCGTGGTCTTGAACCGTGGAGTGCGGTTCGGGCAGATGTTCAAACAAAAGGCCGAGGACGTTTTGGAAGAGCCTTTGCCTCGGGGCCGGGAGGATTGTGGATTTCGGCAGTGCTCCCAAAATTAGGGAATCAAGGAGTCGGCTTTTCGTTGCGCGTTGGGGCTTCGCTTTTGGATTACATAAAAAATCTCGGACTATCACAGGCAAGGCTTCGCTGGCCGAACGATCTGATGTGCGGAAACCAAAAACTGGGAGGCTTACTCATTGAACAAACAGCGGAAGGATCGCTGATCGTAGGTTTTGGCCTGAATATTTTTAACGAGCCTTGGTCGGGAGATGTCAGTTTACAAGGCATCACCACATCGCTTTCAGTCCTCATGGATCAGCCTCCTTCTATTGAGCACGCGACCACAGGCGTTTTAGCGGCATTAGCTGAGGCTCATCAAAAAATGATCAGCACTGGAATGGCGGGTGCCATTGAGGAACTGAATCGCGGATGGGTTGATCCTGTGCCTGTGGAAATTCATTTATCTGATGGAGAAATAGGCGCTGGATTCTTTGTAGGATTAGATCCGCAAGGGAATCTGATCCTTCGTGATGATGCTGGTGAGGAATTTTGTGTGCAGCATCATTTAGTGGAGCGTTTGAGGGAATTGATACCGTGAGTGGATCAAACTTTTGGACAAAATCGTTTCAAACTCTTACCAATAGTCGCGCATGAGCAGTCCTAATCTAGATGTCCGCGATGTGGCCCGATTGGCCCGCATTGAACTTACCGACGAAGAAGCCATCACATTCCAGGCCCAGCTTGGTCGCGTGCTCGAATACGTCGAGCAGCTTGGAACTTTGGATTTATCGGGGGTCGAACCCACCGCGCATGCGAATCCTGTTTTCAATGTGATCCGCGAAGATGTCGCTCAACCAGGTTTGAAACGCGACGCGGTTCTGGCCAATGCGCCTCATTCCGCCAACAACCTGATCGTGGTGACTAAAGTGATTGAATAAAATGAGCGCTATTACTGATCTGACAATTTCTGAACTTCAGGCTGGATTCCGCCGTGGAGATTTTTCGCCCGTCGATGCTGTCCGTGCTCTTGAGGACCGCATTGCTACAGTTGATTCATCCATTGGAGCCTATCTTTCCCGTGATTTCGAAACAGCTATTGCTGCAGCTGAAAAAGCGGATATCAGCCTGCCACTTGGTGGTGTGCCCATTGGGATCAAGGATGCTATCAACGTCCTCGGCGAATCCTGCACCTGCTCGTCGAAAATGCTCGCAGGTTACAAGTCCCTTTACGACGCGACTGCTATCGCCAAACTTCGAGCCGCCGGAGCGATTCCTTTTGGTCGTTTAAATATGGACGAGTTCGCGATGGGATCGTCCACCGAGAATTCGGCATATCAGCTCACACGCAATCCTTGGGACACATCTCGTATTCCCGGTGGATCCAGTGGTGGGTCGGCAGCTTCGGTTGCTGCTCGCGAAGCCTTTGCAACGTTGGGAAGTGACACAGGTGGATCAATCCGCCAGCCGGCTGCTCTGTGCGGAGTGGTTGGACTCAAACCGAGCTACGGCCGTGTTTCCCGTTATGGCCTCGTTGCCTTTGCCTCTTCTTTGGATCAAATCGGGCCGATCGCGCGCACGACCCGTGATTGCGCAGGAATCCTGAATGCCATCGCCGGCAAGGATCCTCATGACTCGACGTCATTGGATCTTCCTGCAGAGGATTTCACAGCCCAGCTTGGGCGTGATCTCAAAGGGGTCAAACTCGGTATTCCGGGGGAATATTTTGTGGATGGAATGGACAAGCGTGTTCGCGAAAAAGTCGAAGCCGCCATTCGCCAGTGCGAGCAACTCGGTGCCGAACTCGTCGAGGTCTCGCTGCCACACACGTCTTACGCTGTCGGTGTTTATTACATCATCGCCACGGCCGAAGCCTCAGCCAATCTGGCCCGATTTGACGGAGTGCGTTACGGTCATCGGGCTAAAAACCCAACCGATTTGCTTGATCACTACATGCGCAGTCGCGAAGAAGGTTTTGGCAGCGAGGTCAAACGCCGCATTATTCTTGGCACCTACGTGCTCTCGAGCGGTTACTACGACGCCTACTATCTGCGCGCTCAAAAAGTTCGCACTCTCATCCGTCAGGACTTTTCAAAAGCCTTTGAAAAAGTGGATGCGATCATTTGCCCGACTTCGCCGGATTTGGCCTTCAAGATCGGCGATCGCGTGGACGATCCGCTCCGTATGTATCTGGCTGATATTTTCACCATCGCGACCAATTTGGCTGGCATCTGTGGAATTAGCGTTCCCTGCGGCCTCGTTGAAGAAGAAGGCAAAAAACTTCCTGTCGGATTGCAGTTCCTCGGTAAGGCAATGGATGAAACCCGTCTCTTGGGAATCGCCGATGCATTTGAACGCGCCGGAGGAACTCTACCTGCGCCAGTTCTTTGATCTCCGGCGTTTGAGGTGGAGGTAGAGTTCGCCTGCATTTGTTTCAAATCCGGTAATTCGGAAATCCAAAGGCTGGGCGAGAAAATCTCCAGTTAAACCTGTGAGTGTCGGGGCATCTTTGCCTCCAAAAATAATTGGAGCAATGGTGAGTTGAATTTCATCGAGGAGATCTTCCGCGGCCAAGGCCTTGAGAAGTTGGCCGCCACCTTCACAGACGAGGCGCTTGATTCCATAATCCTTCCGTAGCATAGCCAGTGCATGGCTCAGTGGCACTGATTTGGCATCATACAAATGCAAATCACAGAACGGCGCGATGGCGTTGCGAGTGCGTTCTGGCATCCGAGTGGTTGAGAGAACGACAAGCGGTGAGGATGTGTATTGGAAAACTTTCCACTCAGGGTTTAATCGCCCTTCGTTGCTGATCAGCACGCGCAATGGTTCCGGCGGGAGTCCTTTTTTTGTGCGTTCGGCGCGGAGATTTAATCGGGAGAGCCCCATGCTCATGGTATCCGCCGCGACAGTGCCGCGACCGACTAAAATGGCATCATGGGCGGCGCGGATGAGGTGAAGGCGTTCTTTATCCGCTGGAGAGGTGAATCGCGACGGTGTGAATTTTTTTGTGCTGATCTTGCCATCAGCGGTCATCGCAAAATGAGCGCAGACTTTCGGCAATCGAACTAATAGTTGGGAAGGTTTGGCCACGAAGGTCACAGAGAAGAAATTGCTCTCAGGGTTTTGATGAAAGTGAAAAGGCTCATCGCTTTATCAGGTTTCCATTCTGTAAATTCTGTCAAAACATCAATCCTTGATCGGGCGCCCTTGATCCAGATTGTTTTCAATGTGTGCTTCCAGTGAATCGACGGTTTTCGCCATATCAGCGAGATTGGCCAAGTCGTGATTGGTTGAGCGGTAAAAGAGATAGAGCGCGCCTCCAATAAGGCTCCAGAAGACACTAATCATAAACCCTGAAAGCGATATGAGCGTGGCAATGGGCTCGGTCGTTGCGTAAAGGGCTCCGAGAATTTTGATGAAGAGTCCCTCGCGCAGACCTGCGCCGCCGACGCTGATGGGTAGTGCTGTCACTGTTGCCACGATCGGCATGACGCAACAAATGCTGAGAAGCCCGAGGCCTGCGCCGAAAGCTTTCGCTCCAAAATAAAATGTCGAAAAAATGAGCAGGTGGGCAGGAAGTGAGAGGAGAAAGGCCATTCCTATCGATCGTCCATCCTTGGCGTATTCGGTGAAGGCTCCAGCCGCCTCAGCAATCTTTTCACGAAGAGGAAGCCATTGGGGGAGTTTGCTGGTGAGATTCCAATGTCCTACCATCCACGCCACAGAAATAAATCCGAACGATCCTCCCAGAATCAAGGATGCCACGCCAACGCCGTATCGGGTGACATCATGCTTCATGAGGTCATCCCAACGAAGCACAATGACGACGGCGGAAACCGCCGCTAATGCTATGACTCCAATTACCCGGTCGATAAAAACACTGAGCAGTGCGCCAGTTTTTTTCTGTGGGGCCTCCTTCATGATGAGGAAGATTTTGATAATGTCTCCCCCGGTTGAGCCAATCAGGAAGAGGTTGAAAAACATTCCGATGAGGATGAGGCGCAGGGCACGCCAGTAGTTGATGATGATTCCTTGGACTTTTAGCAGAACAATCCAGCGTTGGGCTTGAAGAAGAAGGCCGCCGGCGAGCGCTGCCAGGCCAGGAGCAAACCACCAGATGTTCGCCTGTTTCAGAGCCGTAAGAAGTTTTTCGTTTTGTTGAGGATCACGGAATATCCACCAAAGGAGGGCGATGGTTATGAGAAGTTGAACGGCAGTTAGCAGGTTTTTTTTCATGCCCATTGGATGATAGCGACACGTTTCATAGAACAATATAGAGCTTTCGCAATTCCTGTTATTTGCAGGAATTCGTCAATTCGCGCAGAAGGAGATCAAGCGGTGTATTGCTAAGTGGTTCGAATTTTTGCCGCATGATTTCAATACTGCGGCGGGCACGTGTTTTTTTGCCACTTTGGATCAGAGCGTTGATAAATGGCACGCCAACCTCTTTGACGAAATTTCCACCATCAGCATTGCCGATGGATTGGAGGTGGTTGTGAAAAACAAGCGCAGCCTTGTCGATTCCCTCTGTGGCCAGTGCCTCCTTCACACGCTTGGCAACAATTTCGCAACTCAGGTCGGATCTGCTATTCAGTGTTTGAGATAAAATGAGACGTTCGGTTTGGTTGGCGTCGATATTGTTTCCTGATTCGCGTTGAATCGTGGCGATGGCTTGCTGATGGTAAACTTTGGCGTCTGGATTACGGAGAAGAGCCTTCACCGCCTTTTCATGAACAAGAATTCTGTCGGTGACCGATGCGTTTCTTTTTTTCAAAAGTTCGCCCAATTTGATCCAAGCTTCTGGATTCTCTGGGCATGATCTTGTGGCAATATCCAAGGCGGCTTGGGCATTATCCATTTGTCCGTTTTTTGCAAAGATCTCGGACATTGTGATGTCGTTCGTTGAGGCAAGAAATTCAGGTTTTTCGCGGAAGCGAGCAGCGAGTTGGCGGAGGTCGTGGTCACTCAACTGTTGCCATGTCTGTGGGTCCAGCGCGATGCCGGTAACGAGATTCTGATTGGGATCGCGGCCGCAATTAAGTTCCCATTTATTGATGCCGCTCATGTAACCGATCCAGGCGTGACCCCCATGGCTGCCTTGGCCATTGAACATAACGGTCGGGAGCCCCAGAGCTTTTCCTGATTGGGCTGCGAAGTAGGCCTGATCGACACAAATGCCGCCATTTTTACTGATCGCTTCAAGGGTGTAGGGTTTATCAGTCCAAAAGTAACTTTTGGTTTTAATACGATCCTCGCGATACCGGATTGTCGAAAAAGCTTTGTCGAAATTCCCTGCACTGAGGCGGACGTTTTTTTGAGCCCACGCAGTTTCTGAGGGGGAGAGGAAGGCATCGACAAGAAATTTGAGCTGCCCTGGCGATAAACGGCGAGGGTCGAGGAGGAGTTGTCGGGACTCATTGGCTTGAATCCAACGAGAGAATTGAGCGGTGACTGAAGGTATTTCTTTGGGCACCAAATCGGATCGAACCTGATGGTGGGGCCAAAAGGAAGGCAAAGCGGAGTCATTCACCACGGCAATAGCGATCGCGAGGTTGCGATACTCTTTCCATTTCGAGGGATAGGCTTCGCGGATCGCGCGGAGATTTTTTAAAACCAAAGGCAAGAAGTCCTGTGGATCGATGGTTGAGAAAAAGGCCCGCAAAAATTCGGGATCTTTGAGGCATTCGGTGGACAAGGTTTTTCCTGCAATTTCAGCGAGTGATCCGCTTTCCAGGGAAGAACCGGGTGGGAGAAGGGAACTGATTATGGCTCGTTTCACTTCAGGAGCGGATGCCATGCGGGTCGCTTCTGCGATATCAATAGAGTAGGCGTCGTTTGGTGGAGTCTGACCAGGGCCGCACAGGAGAAGTTCGTTGGATTTGGGGCGACGGAAAAAATGCCGCTGAATCAGTGAGGTATATTCGATCGAGCTATCTTGGGAGAGAAGGTCGCACCAACCCCAGAGGTCCAGCCAGTCTGTGACGGAAGAGTTTTTTTGAGAAAATCCAGTTTTTTGGAGTTGGTAGTTTTTTTTCAGTTGGGCTTCCAGTTGGTTTCTGGCACTGGGAAAACCATCATCGGCAATCTTGGCGTAATCCTGAGCTGTCGGCGGGCGATCAATTTGGAATGATTGCCCATGCACGGCTCCGCTGAAAATGAGCAAAACAACCACGATAGAAGAAAATCTCTTCATTGGATCATTAGAAGCCGACGGGTGATTGATTCATGAGAACAATTAGCCAAATTTCTTTTTCCACTCCGTAGCGGCTTTTTGGATATCGGCCGCCTCGGTGCGCGGGGACATTTCCAAGACGGCTGCAAATTTTTTGGGGAGCAAAGGAACAAGTTTCTCGAAGGGCGTTTCTCCAGTGAATGGTGGGCAGTGGTCGCGAAATGGCCAGCGGGTATCGTGAATGTGGCATCCGATCAGGAGAGGGGACATTTTTTCGAGGTGCTGGGCGTGGTCGATCAAACCCATGTTGTGTTTAATTTGCGCGTGGCCGAAGTCATGCCAATAGCCAGCATGCGGCGAATGTAGGCTTTCAATAAAATCCTTCATCTCCCGTTCAAGTGGCGCAGCTTCGTAATACTCGCGATTTTCAATGCCAAGTTTGATTCCCATATTGGCGGCATGGGGCAGGATGTCTTGGAGGCAGTCATGAACAAACCGATTGTTTGCTTCGGAGAGTTTTTCCCGGGCTTGGATGGCTGCGATTTTTTTGCTTACAAATGACCGGCTCATTCTTTTTCCGCTCTCCACCATTTTCCTCAGTGGGTCGGTGAGATCGAGGGAGCGGATGCGCCCAGTGTGAACGACGACAAATGGAGCGCCTAGCTTGGCTGCCCAGTCAATCGTGGCCAGCGTGAGTTTCATTGCCCGATCCCGTTCTTTCGCTTTGGGCGACGTAAATTCATAGCAATCCGGGGAGTCGGTCTGCACCTCTACGGGCATCGGGAGAAAATTGTGGACGCTGGAAATGGTGAATTTATGCCTCTCTCGAGCGATCAGAATTCCTTCCAGTTGGGAGGCGCGAATGCCATGGCTGATTTCCAAGCTATCGAATCCCAGAGAGAGTATTTCTTCAACGATAGTGCGTCCGTCCTTGTGCTTCCAAGAATTCCAGCAGGTGGAGAGGGCAAGTTTCATTCAGATAAATCTTTGAGAAGTGTGCGGGCGGTTTGCTGGCCGGAAGTGAGCGCGGCTTGTATGCTCGCTCCGTTGCTCCAGTCGCCAGAAGCATAAACGCCTTTCGGTAGGTTCTCAAAGCGATTCCTTGCAGCAAATCTGGGCGGTTGATCGGGCACGGCGTAGGGCACGGTTATTGTTGCGATGTGCGTTAGATCCTTTGTTGCATTTGGAAAAATGTCACCGATTTCCTTTTTGACCTCTTCGATAAGCTGGGCTTCTGAAACATCCAAAAAATTTAAAACGCTGGCACTGATGAGATGCCATCCCGGTGGAGCGAATTCAGGAGCAACATTGGTCATTTGTGTGAAGTGCTGAATCCGGGAGTTGCGGCTCTGAGGAAGAACGAGACAAGGGCGATTGTAGAGGGAGCTCTGCGTTTTGAAATAAACGACAGCAACACTTCGAACCGAGTTCGGAGCGGGGAGTTTGAGAAGGCTGCACAGCGAGGGTTCATCGAGGGCTAAAACTATGGCATCCGCAGCAATGTGTTCGCCGTTGATTAGAACTACTCCCGTTGCACGGGCGTCATTAAACTCAATGCTCTCGACCTTGGCCTGCAGTCGGAACGAATTTTGCGGGAGTTTGGCTGCTATGTGCTTTGGCAATTCGGCAACGCCGCGGGCAGGCAGCCAAGCACGCCCGAGTGTGAACTTTTTCAGATAATACAGAAATAGTCCGGCACTTGTTGTCAGATCGGCATCCAAAAAAACTCCACCAAAAAACGGTTCTGCAAATCGGGAAATAAATTCTGCACTGAAGCCGAATTTTTTGAGGAAATCATGGGTCGAAAGATCGAGTGGACTCTTGCAGCGGGACAGAAGAGAGGCATCACTTGTGAGTAGGATTTGTGCCCCCAGTTGAAGTAGCAGGCATTTGTCACGAAAGGAAAAAGCCTCGCTTTTCACTGCTTCCCAAGCCGATTCGGGATGTCTTAGCGGATTGGACACATGATGAAATCTCCCCTCGAAATGCATCAATGCGCCGGCTTCGAAATACCTTGGTTGAAGTTCAGAAATATCTGTCGCTTGAGAAACGGCGTCATAGGAACTCAGGATGACTTGGAATCCATGATCCAGCGTGAAACCTTCACAAATGCTTGTGCGAAGGCGTCCGCCGGGATTCTCGGCCGCGTCGAGAAGAAGAAAAGGTATGCCACGACGGTGCAGTTCCGTTGCACAGGCAAGACCCGAAAGACCGGCTCCAACAATGAGAATCATGGAAACATTCTATGATTTCTGAATTTAAAAAGAAAACGCGATTTCGATGACGTCCGCGCGGACCTCAAGATAGGCATGGAAAAGTTTCATTTTGGGTTTCCTTGGAAAATCTGTAGAATCACGGGTGATGAATTCCTCTGATTTTACTTGGCATTATGGACAGCCTTGGCTGCCGCAAACGGAATCCCACTTTGCACCGGGGGAAGTTCATTTTGGTCTCATGGACAATTCGCTCGTGGTTCATGCCAAACTAACCGACGTCTGCCCAATACAGGACGTATTCTCATTTAATACGCCAGCATTCACTCAGTGCGACGTTTTTGAGATTTTCATCGGGCCTGCGGATGAGAAGGCGTATTACGAATTTCACGTCACGCCATCCAACAGCATTCTGCAGCTTTTCATTGATGGAACAGGCAGCGAAAAGACTATTGAAGAACGAATGGTATCTAAACCGCTATTCACGAGTGAAACCTCGATCACCCCTGTTGGTTGGGATGTTAAGGCCCGCGTTCCGCTGGATGGGCTTTTTTCCCAATCCCATCCCGAATGGCTTCTGTCTTTTGGTCGCTATGACTACACCTCGGGGGAAGCAGGGCCTGCCATCTCAACAACATCGCCGCATCAGGCCTGTAACTTCCACCGCAAGCATGAATGGCGAAAAGTGAAATTGGCAGACATTCCTAAATACACGGCCTGACAAATTGATTCAGGTGTATTCCTTGAAGAGATGGAGGAGTTGAGTGGCTTTGTTGGAGTGCCTCTCAAGGGCATCATCCGCAAATTCAATCTCCCCAGATTCCAGTTTGTCGGCAGAAGGTAAGGCATTCAAATTACGAAAAGCCATGG
>JBEIMO010000041.1:0-11850 GCA_040378625.1 Verrucomicrobiia bacterium
CGGGCGGTCTCGATGACCTTGGGCATGCGTGTCATGCCGCCTACGAGCACGAGTTCATTGACATCGTTTTTAGTCCACTTGGTGTCGGCGAGGCAGTCTTTCACTGGCTTCAGCGTGCGCTCGAAGAGGTCATCGGTGAGTTGCTCGAGCTTGGCGCGGGTGAGCTTTTTCTGGATGTGCTTCGGCCCGCTGGCATCCGCCGTGATGAATGGCAGGTTGATCTCGTATTCTTGCGTTGAAGAGAGGGCGATCTGGGCTTTTTCGACTTCTTCTTTGATGCGCTGAACGGCGTCGGGCTGCTTGGAGAGGTCGATGCCGGAGTCGTTTTTAAACTCCGCGATAATCCAATCCATGATGCGGTTGTCCCAGTCATCACCACCGAGGTGAGTGTCACCATTCGTGGCGCGAACTTCGAAAACACCGTCGCCGATTTCGAGAGCGGAAATATCAAATGTTCCGCCGCCAAGGTCATAGACAGCGATTTTTTCGTCCTTCATCTTGTCGAGTCCGTAAGCCAGCGATGCGGCTGTTGGCTCGTTGATAATGCGCTTCACGTCGAGGCCGGCGATTTTGCCAGCGTCCTTCGTGGCGTTGCGCTGCGAGTCGTTGAAATAAGCAGGAACCGTGATGACGGCTTCCGTGATTTTTTCACCCAGCTTGGCTTCGGCGTCGGACTTCAGCTTCGCGAGGATCATCGCCGAGATTTCCTGTGGCGAGAAGGTCTTTGGTTTGCCGTCGATCTCGACTTGGATATGTGCGTCGCCATTGGCGGCCTTGACGAGTTTGTAAGGCACGCGGTGTTCCTCAGCGCGGACTTCGTCATATTTGCGGCCCATGAAGCGCTTCACCGAGAAAATCGTGTTAGCGGGGTTGGTGATCGCCTGACGTTTGGCGGCCTGGCCCACAAGGCGCTCGCCGGATTTGGTGAAGGCAACCACGGATGGAGTTGTGCGTGCGCCCTCGGAGTTTTCCAGCACGTTCGGTTCACCGGCTTCCATCACCGCCATGCAGGAGTTTGTTGTTCCTAAATCAATGCCTAAAATTTTTCCCATAAATTTAAAGTTGAGCCTGAAAGAAAGCAGCTTTTGTTCCCGTAATGCCTGATTTTATATGGCGCTTGTTGATAGATATTTGACAAATTACTTCAAAATCAAATGACTCTTAAAAAGCGACATATTGTCGCATTTAATGAGACAGCTGCGACAAGTGAGACGTGTCGAGAAAATGGCCGCGCTATAGTGTCTTTTTTGGTAGGGTCGGGGCGTCCTCGACCCGCCGCTCGATTGTGAAGGTGTATCGCTGAAAACGGCGCGTCTGGAGGCCACGCCCTAACTGTGCGCGTGAAAGACCGAGGAATTAATAGTCCGGATAATTCCGGACGTAGTCGAAACGAGTATCAAAGCCCAGCTCGGGCGGAAACTCGGAATACCCCGAATTGATCCAAGGAATATCGCTGTGGTAGGGGGGATAGTATGTGCCCTTGTGCGTAGGGAGCGGGAAGAGGGCTAATTCATAAATGCCAAAGCCCAGTCTTGCGAAAACGCGGCCGGTTCCACGCACGAGGCCGTATCCGAGAGCGGCAGCATTTCCTTCAGCTTCGTTGATTGCAGCCAATTGAAATGGCAATTCGGTAATTCCGTAAGCAATGTTGCTGATGCCTCGGCCGAGTTTGCGTGTTGGGCCGTAATCCGAAGCGGGCGGAGCTTGGATGTCCGCTTGAGCGGTGATGACGAAAACCAGCGTGAGGAGGGCGCAGAAAAGTGCTTTCATTTTTTACAGAATTAACAAGAGCCCACCCTTGAACATCAAGTAAAAACTCACCCCATTGGAAAATGATTTCGATTTTTTCCGTGCGTTGATTGCCGGAGTTTTGATTAGAGTCCCCGATTCACATGGAACAGAAAACACTCACGATCGGACTTCCATCCGGCAGCTTGATGGAACCAACGATCGCACTTTTTGCAAAAGCCGGCTACGCGATCAGCGGGTCCAGTCGATCATACCGCCCTTCGGTGGATGACAGCGAGCTGCGCATTCGATTGCTCCGCGCCCAGGAAATAAGCCGCTACATTGATCATGGCTATTTAGACTGCGGTATCACCGGCTACGATTGGGTGCAGGAAAATGAATCCGTGCTGCACGAAGTCGTGAAGCTTCCTTACAGCAAAGCCACATCAAATCCCACGCGCTGGGTGCTCGTGGTTCCTGAGGATTCGCCGATAAAAAGTGTGCGCGATTTGGAAGGCAAGCGCGTCGCCACCGAGGCGGTTGGTATCACTCGGCGGTTTTTTGAACGCGCCGGAGTCCATGCCGAAGTAGAATTTTCTTGGGGGGCCACGGAGGTCAAAGTTCCCGACCTCGTCGATGCGATTGTGGACATCACGGAGACCGGATCTTCGCTTCGTGCAAACAAACTGCGAATCGTGGACACGCTGATGGAATCTTATCCGGCGCTGTATGCGAACCAAACGGCGTGGGGTGATAATTGGAAGCGTGAGAAGATTGAAAAGCTCGCTTTGTTGCTCAAAGGTGCGCTCGCCGCGCGCGATCTCGTTGGGTTGAAAATGAACCTTCCTGAGAAAAGCCTGAAAAAATTGCTTGAGGCGCTCCCCGCATTAAGAAATCCTACCGTTTCGCCTCTGGCCCAGCCCGAATGGGTTGCCATAGAAACCGTGATCGAAGAAAAAGTCGTCCGCGAGATCATACCGAGTCTGAAAACCCTCGGGGCCGAAGGCATCATAGAATATCCGCTTAACAAAGTGGTCCATTAAACGTAGTCCCGAAAAATCATGGGTTCATTAAAGAAGAAGAGAAAATCTAAAATCGCGAAACATAAACGCCGCAAGCGCATGAAAGAAAACCGCCACAAGAAGCGGTTGCGCTATAAGTCCTAATTACGGGACTTTTTCACGCTGCGGAAATTACAAGGCGTTTCCTTCAACTCCCTCGGGAGCTCTGGGGAAGCGCCTTTCCCTTCTTCAATGCAGGGTAGAAATTTCATGTCTGAATTTGTGCAGGCCGGGAGCAAGTCAACTCGCGCAAAAATGTTTTTGCGCATGGCACTCCTTGTCTCGCTGGCCCTTCCTGCTTGCGCCGGAAATGCTCAACGGACATCACTCGATCGCACACGACCTGCGGTTGTGCGAAAAGTTTCTGCGTCGACATCCCAAGCCGCCACGCAGTCCGCGCCTGTTGCCTCGAGTGAGGCTCACAAGCGCAAGCAGGCCGTTCCCAATAAGCCTGCGCCATCAATGGCGATGCTTGTCGCCACGCAGTTGAAGTCGGCCTATGCCGTAAGTTTTATCGGCAAGGATTCACTTAATATTCGGCGTCTATCGACGGGTGCGGACTCCAAATATTCATTATTCGAGCAAGCGATCCTTCTCGGAAAAATTCGCAGCTCACTCAAAAGGTCATTAATGGAATCCCCCACCATCGCGTCGGCGACAACCTTTCAAAATGGGATCGTCGAAATCCCATTCGATGCGACTGTTCTTCCCTATTCCGCCGCAGGGGCGGTGACGCAAGTTCTCTCGGTTCGCGGCGTCAATCAAATCAACGCCCATTTTCCTGCGCCTCCCGCAGCGGCGCTGAGGAACTGAAATTTCATTTGCGGAAATTGAGGGATTGCGCGGAGTCACGTTTGGCGGCTATAAGCAGGGCCTCAAATCCGCCAGATGAATATCCACGAATACCAAGCTAAAGAACTCCTCGACAAATTCGGCGTTGCCAACAGTCCCGGAGGCGTCGCATCCACTCCCGAAGAAGCTGAAAAAATCGCCGCTTCGCTGGGAACAGACCAACTCGTCATCAAAGCCCAAATCCACGCAGGTGGACGCGGCAAAGGGACATTTAAAAATGGATTTAAAAGCGGTGTCCATCTTTGCAAAACACCCGCTCAGATTCGTGAAGTAGCCGCGAACATGCTAGGACAAACGCTCGTGACTCATCAGACCGGTGAGGAAGGTCGCGTGGTTCGCAAAGTTCTCGTGGCCGAATCCGTGGAGATCGAGCGTGAGTTGTATTTCGCCGTTCTGATCGACCGCGCAACATCGGCTCCAGTCATCGTTGCCAGCACCGAAGGTGGTGTGGATATTGAAGGCGTCGCGGAACACACGCCGGAGAAAATTTTCCACCTTTCTGTGGATCCTCTTCTCGGCTTGCAGCCCTATCAAACCCGCAAGCTCGCCAAGATCCTTGGCATCCCTGCCGCGCAGACGAAGGGCGCTTGCCAGCTTTTCACCAATCTCTACAAAACATTTATCGCCTCGGATTGCTCGATGGTTGAAGTCAACCCGCTCGTCATCACCAAAGGCGGCGATGTTCGTGCGCTCGATGCCAAATTCAATTTCGACGACAACGCGCTGTTCCGACACCCGGAAATCCAGGCCTATCGCGACATCGAGGAGGAAGATCCTCGCGAAGTCGAAGCCTCGAAGCACAGCCTGAGCTACATTGGGCTCGATGGAAACATCGCCTGTCTCGTCAATGGCGCCGGTCTGGCGATGGCGACGATGGATATCATCAAGCACAACGGTGGCGAACCCGCAAACTTCCTCGACGTGGGCGGTGGAGCCTCCGAGCAACAGGTCACCGAGGCCTTTAAAATCCTCGTTGCCGACAAGCGCGTGAAAGCAATTCTGGTGAATATTTTCGGCGGAATTATGAAGTGCGACATTATCGCTCAAGGCATCATCAACGCTGTCAAAGCCGTTAATCTTCACGTGCCCCTCGTGGTGCGCCTCGAAGGAACCAATGTGGAAGCGGGTCGCAAGCTCCTTGCGGAATCCGGCCTCCAACTCACACCCGCAACCGACATCGCAGACGCCGCTCAAAAAGTCGTCGCAGCCGCAGCCTAATTTAAAACTATGTCCATTCTCGTTGATAAAAATACGCGCCTGCTCGTTCAGGGCATCACCGGCAAGTCGGGGGCTTTTCACGCCAAGTCCTGCATGGAATATGGCACCAACGTCGTTGCGGGCGTCACGCCCACACGCGGCGGCGAGGTCTTTGAAAACAAAGTTCCCGTCTTCGACACCGTCATGGAAGCGCGCCGCGAAACCGGTTGCAATGCGACCATGATCTTCGTTCCGCCCGCAGGTGCTGCGGATTCGATCCTCGAGGCGGTTGACGCCGGAGTCGAACTCGTCATCTGCATTACGGAAGGAATTCCTGTTATCGACATGATGCGCGTCAAAGCCGCGATGGCCAAAAGTTCCTCGCGCCTCATTGGGCCAAACTGCCCAGGCATCATCACGCCTGGCGCTTGCAAAATCGGCATCATGCCCGGCTACATCCACAAACCCGGCAAGGTCGGCGTGGTCTCCCGCTCGGGAACGCTCACCTACGAGGCTGTCTGGCAGCTCTCCAGCCGCGGGCATGGTCAATCTACCTGCGTCGGCATCGGCGGCGATCCGATCAATGGAACGTCCCACCTTGATGTGGTCAAAATGTTCAATGACGATCCGAATACCGAAGCCTTCATCATGATTGGTGAAATCGGCGGAACCGCTGAGGAAGAGGCTGCGGAATGGATTGGCAAAAACTGCAAAAAGCCAGTTGCCGCCTTTATCGCCGGAGCTACAGCGCCTCCCGGACGCCGCATGGGTCACGCCGGAGCGATTGTCAGCGGAGGCAAAGGCACTGCCCAAGGCAAGATCGAAGCGATCAAAGCCGCAGGTATCGAAGTCGCTGCAACTCCTGCCGACATGGCTGACGCCCTCCTGCGCCGCATGGCCAGAGCGTAACGCCACAAAGCAACCAGCTCATTTAAGAAACCGGCATTTCGCTATGAAATGCCGGTTTTTTTATTTCAGCTCGATCTGGAATTTGAAGGAGCTTTTGGCGGAGCCAACGATGAGGGTGTTTATCCCTTGAACCAACGGACACGAGAGCGTCTCGTGGTTTGAGCCGATCGCCGTGCCGTTAACAATCGTTCCCAATGTGCTTTCCTTGTCGCGCACAAAAACCTGGTCGCCCTCGCGCTCGATCGCACAGTGGTGGCGCGAGACCTGATAGGGCTTCTGATCGGGGAGTTGGAGGTCGTTCTCCTCATGGGAATCGTCGTGTGATTTGCGCCCGATCAGAAATGGAAATTTCGTAACTGGAAAAGCATTGGAGCCGTCTGGCAGCAGGGACGCGCTTTCTGGCGTCATGGGCAGAAGGGAGAGATAGTGTTGATTGCTTCCAATAGACAATGGCACAGCGCTGGTAGTAGGCTTTTCCAAAGTGCTTGCGGGAGGCTTGGGAATGGAGAGTGATGGCGGCGCGGGAACGTCGGCCCGAGGTTTTAACTCGAGAGGAAGCCGCCCATGAAGTTCACGCAGCCTCTGAAAATATGCAGTCTGATAGGGAATCAGGAGCTCGGGATGCTGAAGCAGCGTGGATTGGAAATCCTCGGGCGTCAGCACCTCACATTCGGCTTTTTCCACACAGCGGGCTGCGGCGGGGCGAGGGAGTTCATCGACCATCGCCATCTCGCCGAAGATTTCGCCCGCGCCGATCTCCGCTAAATGGCCAGGGTCTGTGCTGCTGGGATCAATGATTTCAACTTTTCCGCTGAGGATACGATACGCAGCATTGCTCAATTCTCCCTGATGAAAAATCACATCGCCCGGCTCGAAGGTGGCCGTTTTCATTTGAGGGTGATCCTAAAGCGAGCGCGTTGCATGGATGTGGCGAGTTGCTGGCTAACCATTCTGTCGCCTATCGATTTTGTCACGGCCTTTTTAGAATCCAACGTTGTGTCGAGAGTCAGGATTGTCAGGGATGGGCAGGATCGCGATAGTCCACCGCATGCAGGTTTTTATTCGTGTGTTTCCTTATGTGAGGCGGTATCCGCTCCTTGCCCTTGCGACCTTGTTGTGTGCGGTTGTTGGCACATTGATGGTTGTCGTTTTTCCAGCCATCACCCAACGGATCGTGGATCAGGTTATCGGCGATAATCGTCCTGATTTGTTGCTGCCTCTCGTTGCGTTAGGGTTTGTCGCATTTCTGGCTCAAAACGGCCTCAACAGCCTGCGCATCATTTTTAACAATCATTTCGAGCAACATGTCATTTTTGATTTGCGAAGTGAACTCTACGCGCACATCCAAAAGTTGCCGCTGCAGTGGTTCGATAATCGATCAACGGGTGACATTATGACGCGCCTTGTGGAGGACGTAACAAGCGTTGAGCGCGTGTTGATCGATGGCATCGAGCAAGGAACGGTAGCTGTTCTTCAGATCGTGATTGTGAGTGGATTGATGATTGCCTACAGCCCGTCATTGACGTTGGCAGCACTGGCGCCGATTCCATTTTTGGCCGCAGGGGCCCTTGCCTACACGCTCACAGCTCGTTCGCGTTACAAAATCCAGCGCAAGGCGGTCTCTGCTCTCAACTCCCTTTTGCACGACAACATCGCGGGAATCCGTCAGATCAAGACCTACACAAGCGAAGACCGGGAGCATGCACGATTTAATGCCACGAGTGACCATGTCCGGAAAACAACGCTCACGGTAATGAAGGCCTGGGCGTTGTATCAGCCAGGAATGGAGTTTCTGTCCTCGATGGGAATTCTTGCTGTTGCAGGATTTGGAACCTCTCAGGTTTTAAATGGCAAAATGGAAATCGGTGCGTTGGTCGCATTTTTTGTGCTGACCCGTTATCTCTACGAGCCAGTTGGCCGGTTGCACCAACTCAACCAAATCTTCCAATCCGGCAAAGCGGCGGGGGACCGTGTTTTTGAAATCATGGATTCGCCAACCGAGGAGAAAGACTCTGCTCAGGGTTTCTGCAAGCCGATCGTCGGGCATGTGACCTATCAGGATGTGAGTTTCTCGTATGATCCCAAGCTGCCGGTTTTAAGCGGAATCACGCTCGATGCGCCTGCGGGAACAATGACCGCCCTGGTTGGGCCGACTGGTGCAGGAAAATCGACGATCGTTAATTTGCTCGTCCGGTTTTACGAGTTCACCTCTGGGCAAATTCAAATTGATGGAAACGCTCTGCGCGATATTCCCCGGAAGCATCTGCGTGACAATATCGCGGTCGTGACACAGGAGAGTTTTCTTTTCAATGGCACAACGGCGGAAAACCTTCGTATTGGAAAACCCGACGCCTCCGAGGAGGAAATATGGGAGGTTTTGAAGGCCGCCAATGCGGTGGACTTCATTCAGCGCCTTCCCAAGCATCTCCACACGCCGCTCGGCGAGCGGGGGGTCAAACTCAGCGTCGGGGAGAAGCAACGTCTGTCGATCGCCCGCGCTCTTCTCAAAATCCCCCGATTCTCATTCTCGATGAAGCCACCGCCAGCGTGGATACCGGCACAGAAAAACTGATTCAGGAGGCGCTGGATCGTCTGATGGAAAAGCGGACGAGTTTTGTCATTGCGCACCGCCTTTCTACCGTTCGTCACGCAGATCAGATTCTTGTTTTGGAACGTGGAAAAATCACCGAGCGTGGCCGACATGAAGAGCTTCTCTCGCGAGGGGGGCTTTATGCCGAACTTTGCCAGAGCAGCTTGATTGAAAAATAGTCACAGCCCGCTCGGGTAGGTTTCTTCAACTTCGCCGGCTTCCCATGTTCCTGTTCGCTCCAGCGGCTCAACGGCGCGAGTTTCGTCAAAATGGAAAACGGCATCAAATTGCTCAGCAAGACTGGCCGTAAAGTAGTGGCTCGCCCGTTCGGATTCGGGTCGATAGATGACTCCAATCGCCCGCTCCAGAAGAGGTTCGCTTAAATTTTCAGAAAGCGACGGCGTTTCCGCAAAGTCCAACCAGAATTCCGGCAGGCCGGTCTCATGAAACAACCGCTCATAGCTGTGCGCGAGGGAGGGCTTGATGGTTTTACGTTCCGCCGGCGCATCCCAGTCGGAGGCGGCGGTAACCGTTCCCGCGTGGGTGGTGAATCCGACAAGCAGGGCTTCGGTGCCAAACTTCTCGCGCACCAGTTGACCGATGTTGAATTCGCCGCGACGGCCCATTTGTGTGGCTCCAGCATGACCGATGTGGGAATTGTGTGCCCAGACAACGAGCTTTGAGGGGCTTTTAATGCGGTCGAGGTGATTCATGATCGAGACCAACGAATCCATCATGTGGCGATCGCGAAGGTTCCATGAGGCCACATCTCCGCGCATCATTGTGCGGTAGTAATTCTCGGCATTGGCCACAACGGCGGCATTTTGTTCGGCAGAAAAAAACGCCTCTTCGGCTGTGCGGCCATCGAGTCCGAGATATCCCCCGCGGCTGCGTCGAAGTTCGGCCAACGCGCTGACGACTTCTTCCTCGCAACTCTTGGAAATGCCAGTTCCGGTGAAAAGCCCATAGCGTTGGGAATCGCCGCCGAAGTGTTCAAAGCACGCGTAGCGCTTCTTGAAATGGTGAGCGGCGGCGGGATCAACTTTATCGAGATAATCCAAAACTTCCTTCATGGAGTCGTTGAGGCTGTAGAGATCAAGCCCGTAGATCCCTGCTTTGGCGGATTCATCGAGACAAGAATCGTTGTGTGAGCGCAACCAACCGACAAAGTCGAGCATGTCGCTATTTCTCCACATCCATTGCGGAAATCTTTTGAACCCCGTGAGGGCATCGGAGGCTGTTGCATCGGTATTTGCGCCTTTGACAAACTGCCCGATCCGCCAAGCGTCCGGCCAATCTGCCTCGAGGGCGACACCGTGGAATCCTTGTTCGACAATGAGCCGGCGGGTGATCTCTGCGCGGGCTGAATAAAATTCATGGGTGCCGTGAGAGGCTTCCCCGAGCAGGACAAGGCGCTTGCCTTTCGCTTTGTTTAAAATGGGTTCGAAGTCTGAATGCGCGCCAACAAGCGGATGGGCGGCATGACGGATGGATTGGATAATATTTTTCATAGTGCTTCCACGGGTTGAAGTTTTTGTCCCATTCGCAGCATTTCTTGCACGGTGTCATCATCGGTCTGGGTAAAATCCTCATACCATTGGCCGACACCAAAAAAATCCTCTGGAGTAATGAGGGCGACAAAGTCATCGACGAGTGCTTCCATTTCCCATCGAACAGTGGGAGGAGCTACAGGTGTAGCCACTACGATGCGACCGGCTTTTTGTTCGCGAAGTGCGGCAATTGCAACGCGCATCGTCGAACCCGTCGCAATTCCATCATCAACGAGAATCAACGTGTGACCAGCCACAGGAAAGGTAGCGCGGTTGCCGCGATAGGCTCTCTCTCTGCGCATGAGCTCCAGTGCTTCACGCTTCTCCACGGCTTCGATGGCATCAGGAGGGATTTGCAGGCTCTCGATGACGTTTCGATTGAGAATCCGAATTCCTCCACTGGCGATCGCTCCCATAGCCAATTCCTCATGGCCGGGAACGCCCAGTTTTCGGACAATCATGATATCCAAAGGCACATTGAGGGCCCTCGAGATCTCGAATCCTACGGGAACGCCGCCGCGAGGCAGCGCGATGACAATGACATCGGGATGGTTGGCGTATTGCTTAAGTTTGCCAGCGAGAATGCGGCCGGCATCGGTGCGGTTGCGAAATCTTCCGTTCATGGCTTTTCTCCATTGTGAGCCATCTCAATGTCGCAAGGGGACTGGCTAAGGTGATATTGAAACCAACCGGCGGCGAGGCTGGCGACTTTCTCGAGCGCGCCCGGTTCTTCGAAGAGGTGTGTTGCGCCTGGAACAATTGCTATTTTCCGAATGCAGCGCAGACGCTGATACGCTTCCTTGTTAAGCTGAATGACCGCTTCATCGCGTTCTCCCACGATGAGCAATGTCGGAGCCTGCACGTGGGGAAGTTGTTTGTAAGCCAGATCTGGCCGGCCGCCGCGTGACACAACCGCATAAACAGATGGTCCCATGATTGCCGCTGCAGCAATCGCGGCCGCCCCACCTGTGCTCGCACCAAAGTAGCCTATGCGATGATTTTTTCCTGAGGCGTGTGCGCCCAGCCATCGCGTGGCGGTAATGAGACGGTTTGTGAGCAGGTCGATATCAAATCGAAACTGACCGCTGGCTGCGTCTGTGCGCTCTTCGTCCCGGGTCAGCAGGTCGAGAAGACAAGTCCCCAGGCCTGATTCGCGGAGCACACTTGCCACAAACTGATTTCTTCGGCTGTGCCGGCTGCTGCCGCTTCCATGTGCAAAAAGCACAATGCCGCAAGCGTTCGCCGGCATGATCCACTCGGCTTCGAGTTCCATCGAATCAATTGGAATTTGGATGATGCCAGAAAATGTATTTTCAACGTCTCTCGGCTGACTTTGTCGTTTCGAAAGTAGGTTCACCATAGTTTCGGGGTGGGTATAAATGGAGGTTGGGAATTTTTGATGCTGTCCCGTGGATTTTTAGGAGGAGAAGCCGAAGCGGTGTTTGACTTCGACGTAGTCCATGTGGAGCGAAATGCTCAAAAGCTGCGCGGCGAGACGTTCGGAGGCGACGCGGAGCATCCGGTCAAACTGATGGGGCTCCATCGGTGCACCATCATGCAGAATGTTGTTAATCCGTGCCCCGCTCGTCAGCAAATGCATGAGGAATGTTTCCGCAGCTACGGGATCATCCGTGTAGTGCACATCCTCATGTTTGTTGTGTTCGGGGAATACGGTGTAGTGGATTGCGAATTTTGCGAGCATAGCGTGATTCATAATGTGAGCCGCCAAATAAGCCCCTCGCGCCGCCTTGCGATAGTTAGGTCATCACCCCGTTAGTTTTTTTGTCCGATCGGACAAAAATTTTATTATGAGCAAGCAATCTAAAAAAGAGACGTCGGCCACGAAGGCAAGAATCCACATTTCAAGGGACGATCGAGCCAGAACCAATGCGGGAAAGACGGTGAACAGCAAAGTGCGCAGCGAGGGACGAACGCTGGCAGCTCTCGAGCGCGCTGCCGTGAC
>JBEIMO010000042.1:0-11642 GCA_040378625.1 Verrucomicrobiia bacterium
GCGTGGCCAAGCCGATGGGGAGGGGATTTCTTCTTTGTGAGTTCATGCAAAGAGTGCCAGAGCGCCTGCTCGGATGCGTCCAGTTTTCCAGACCACACGGGTGGCGGGTCGCCCGCAAGCGGATAGGAAAAGTGAAGCCAGAAATGACGGGTCGGTTTTTCGCAATGGCAATCGAAGAGGGTGTCTTCGGGAACGATCACCACATGCGATGGACCGAGCGGTATCCATTTTCCCGCGACGCGCACCGATGCGCCCTTGTCGGGATTGTAGTAAGCCCTCCAGAAGGGGCTGCGCACGCCATGGTAAATCCAGTGGTTGTCCACCACCCTGGCACCGCATTCATGAACCCTCAGAGCGGGGACCTCGATACCGTCCAGCAAAACACCGGAACCTGTATGGGGATCAAAATAAGGGCCATCCTTTGCGGCCGCCATCGATGTTCCGCGAGGCATGTTTGAAGGATAGGGGATCCCGAAGCAAATCGTCAAATCGCCGCATGGGCTTGGGACTTAATCAACGGCCACAAGACGCGGAGCTTGTGGTTTTTTGTAGGGACACATGGAAACTCAAGAAATCGAAAAGGGAACAGCAGTCAGGAATCGAGTAGTGCGCCACTCATCACCGCAAGAATAGCTCCGCCCGAGTCGAACACCGGGACCCCTATATCGGTGATGCCCACCACTTGGGAACTCGCCGAGTGGTCGAAACCCTGTTCCCGGATTTTCAGCAAATGCGTCCGCACACTTTTTTCACCTCCGGTAAAAACAACGCGCCATGGGTCGCAAGAATCCGCCTGGAAACGGTCTCCAGCGCGTTCAGCCTCGCGCCCGGCTGAAGACTCAACCAAACAAGTCCACCGCCTGAAACATCAAGCAGAAGCAGATCACTATCTCAATCAGGCACGCACAAATGGACGGACTCGCGATACAACCGTGCAAACCCGAATGCCGCCCGCAGCATAGTCAACTTGCGCAACCTCGCCAACGGCCTTCTAAAACCTGCGCCGCGTTCAAAAGAAAACCCAAGCTCCGTCCCTGCCTTCCTGGAGGTGCTCCATGAAGGGCACTGAAGCTCTCCGCTACATCATGAGATGAAAAGCAGGATAGCATTAAGGAAATTCATCGGCTTTCGGTTGTCAGAGCGTTGATTTCGCGTGAGCGAAAATCTTCAGGTTGATGGTAGCTTCGCCAGTATCAAGTGAGCCCCTCTCATTGAAGCGATTGGCAAGTGTAAATCCCCTCGCATTCTTGTTTTCTCAGGGTATCCCCAGGCGATCACGAAGAGTCTTTGCGCACTCTTCAAGCGGATGCCGAAACTCTTGCGGGTCCCGCCGACGGCTTTCTGTAGTCAAGGCTGCGATGGCAATGGCAGCATCAATTCCCGAAGACGATCCGCCGATAGCAACAGCGGCATCCACCACGCCGGAGACGGTCTCGTCTTTTGCTGCCGAAAATCCCTCCCGGGCGATAAGTTCAATCCTCTCAAGGAGTGCCCTGCGGTCCTTGGGTTTGAGACGCTGGAACTCTGGAGCAGAATCCAGCAGTTCTTGCCGGACTCCGGGTTCCTTGTTGGACAGGATCATTCGCCCGGAGACGGTCGTCAGGGCGCTGAATCGCCCGCCAAGTTCTACGACGAGGCGGACGCGGTTGGAGGACTCCACTCGGGCGAGAATCACGATTTCCAACCCCTCGAGAACGCTCAGATGGCAGGATTCGCCAGTCGTCCGACTCAACTCGCGCAGTGCAGGCATAGCAACTTCGATCAATCGGCCCAGGCTGGGTTGGGCGTTTGCCAATTGATACATCCGGAGGGAGAGTCGATAGCCGCCCGCCTCGTCCCTCAGCACATAGCGGCGGCGCTCGAGGAGATTGAGCATTCGAAAAATCTCATTGTTTTTGCGTTTCAGAAACTGTGCAAGGGCGCTCAACGTCAGCGGCTCGGAGCTGGCACTCAGCGCTTCAAGGATGTCCAGGCCCTTGTCGAGAGCTGGAACTGGGTAGCAGGGAATTTTTTTATTCATATTTTCACTTGCGAGATTTTATTTCACTGATAAAATTTTACACATGGTCCCCAATATTGCAACCACTCCACGACTCCCGGAAAGAACATTCCCGATCGCCATCATTGGCACGGGCGGAATCGTCAAAGATGCGCACCTCCCCGCTTACAGGAAAGCGGGCTTTCCCGTATGGGGAGTCATGAATCGAACCCGTTCGCGGGCGGAAGAACTGGCTGCGGAGTTTTCGATTCCCCATGTTTTTTCGAGTCTCGGGGAGATGGTCGCCTCCGCACCTGAGGAAGTGATCTACGATCTAGCATTGCCGGCCTGGATGTTCGCTGAGGCCTTGCGCCAATTGCCGGATCGCTCGTTTGTGCTCATTCAAAAGCCGATGGGGGAAAGCATGGCTCAGGCAAAGGAGATTCTCGAAGTGTGTCGAAGAAAGAATCTCCATGCGGCGATCAATTGCCAACTGCAGTTCGCGCCATTTGTCTTGGCGGCGCGGAGTCTCATCGAGGCCGGAGTCATCGGAGAGTTGCTGGACATGGAGATGCGTCTCAATGTTTTCACCCCATGGGGCCTGTTCCCTTTTCTCGAGGGCATTCCTCGCGTCGAGATCGTGTATCACAGCGTGCACTATTTGGATTTGATCCGATCATTCCTCGGACAGCCGCGGAGCCTAATGGCCCGCACCGTCCCTCATCCCGATCTGCCCAAGCTGGCGAGCGTCTCGAGCACCATCATTCTTGATTACCCTGATCCCGTGCGCGCGACCATTTCGACGAATCACATGCATCGCTTTGGGAGCAAGCATCAGGAAAGCTACCTCAAGTGGGAGGGCACGAAGGGCGCGATCAAAGCCCGGATCGGGCTGCTTATGGACTACCCGCGTGGAGTGGGTGATGAGTTTGAGTATTGCACGCTGCGTGAGGGACAGGAAACGGAATGGGTGAAGGTGCCCATCGAAGGCTCGTGGTTTCCGGAGGCCTTCATCGGCTCCATGGCGCAGGTAATGAGAGCCAAGGAAGGAAGCGAGCCGGATATGCCGACCTCGGTGGAAGATGTGATCAAGACGATGGCCTGTGTTGAAGCGGCTTATGAATCGAGCCGCTTGGGTGGCGTAAAACCGGAGAACTGGCTATGACAACCCTCCGAGGCATAGCTTGGAATCACACACGAGGATTTGTTTCCGTGGTCGCCACGGCCCAACGGTTTGAGGAGTTGCATCCGGAAGTCTCCATCCAATGGGAGAAACGATCTCTACAGGCTTTTGCGGATGCCTCCATGGCGGAATTGGCGGATCGTTTTGACCTCATCATCATGGACCATCCGCACACAGCCTTGGCGGCGACGGAGGGATTGCTTCTGCCATTTGAAGATTGGCTGCCTGCCGAATTTTTATCCGACCAGGCTGCCAATTCCGTCGGGGGATCGCATGAGAGCTATCGCTTCGCCGGAAAGCAATGGACATTGGCTACCGATGCGGCCGCGCCGATTGCCACATGGCGCCCGGATTTGATGAAGCAAAACGGCCTTGCCCAGCCGCAGACTTGGGATGAGGTGCTCGCGCTCGCCCGGAGGGGATTTGTCACCGTCTCAGCGTTTCCCATCGATGTGCTCATGAACACCTACATGTTCTGCGAAGCGCTTGGAGAAACGCCATTCACTATCAACGGCGAACTGGCATCCCACGAAGTTCTCGCAGGTGCCTTGGAGGAGCTCCAAAAGCTCGTGGCCCTTTGCGATCCAGCCTGTCTCACACGAAACCCGATTCGCACGGCGGAGTGGATGGCTGAGACCGGCGAGTCTCGCGCTGCGTATTGCCCCTTCGCCTATGGCTACTCAAACTATTCGCGACCGGGTTACGGCTCGCACCTCCTTCAAGCAGGGGGCTTGGTGACCCATCAAGGGAAGCGCTTGCGCTCGACGCTCGGCGGAGCTGGCATCGCGGTTTCATCAAAAACAAAGCATCTGCGTGCCTGCATGGATTACGCCGAGTTTACTGCCTCGCCCGCCATTCAGAAAGGCGTCTATTTCAAATCCGGAGGGCAACCCGGTCATCGGGGAGCATGGACGGATGATGCTGTCAATGCCGCCAGTTCCAACTTCTTTCGCGACACGCTGCAAACTCTCGATGAGTCCCTCCTGCGCGGGAAGTTTCCTGGCTACATGGCGTTTCAGGATCTCTCGACACCGCTCGCCCACGATTGCGTGGCGGGAAAATCAAAGCCCGTCGAAGCAGCCCGCGAAATCAACCGCATCTACCGGCAGTGCTGGGAAGGAGAAATCTAATTTTATATGTTCCATTCCATTGCTTTTGATGAATATCAACTCAACGATACGCGGGAGACGATAGGCCGCACGATCACCGAGACCGACATCGTGCTCCATGCTGGACAGACGGGAGATTTTTTTCCGCACCACATGGATGCCGAATGGTGCAAGACTCAAGACTTCGGCCAACGCATCGCTCATGGCACATTAATCTTTAGCGTCGCCGTGGGAATGACAGCGACCGTGATAAACCCGCTGGCCTTCAGCTACGGCTATGATCGCCTGCGTTTCATCAAGCCTGTTTTTATCGGGGACACCATTCGGGTGAAGATCACGATCGCCGATAAGAAAGATCACAAGAAACCCGATTTCGGAGTCGTGAGCGAAAGGCTGGAAGTCTTGAACCAACGCTCCGAAACAGTCCTCGCCGCCGACCACCTGCTTTTGGTCCGAAAATCATTATGAAACCACTCGCCGGACTCCTTGTTCTCGATTTCAGCCAATTTCTCGCCGGCCCGGCCGCTGCCATGCGACTGGCCGATCTGGGCGCGAGAGTCATCAAAATCGAACGCCCGCAGGGCGGCGACATTTGCCGTCAGCTCTACATCTCAAACCTCGGCGTAGAAGGCGAAAGCACACTCTTCCATTCGATTAACAGGAACAAAGAAGGGTTCGCCGCAGATTTGAAAAATCCCGGGGATCTGGCTCTGGTGCGCAAACTGATCGAGAAAGCGGATGTGCTCATCGAGAACTTCCGGCCAGGCGTAATGGAAAAGCTCGGCCTCAATTTTGCATCTGTTTCCAAGATCAATCCGCGCTTGGTCTATGGCTCCATAACCGGCTATGGCACCACGGGACCATGGGTGGGCAAGCCGGGCCAGGACCTACTCGCGCAGTCGATGTCAGGACTCGCGTGGCTTTCCGGGAATGACGGCGAGCCGCCGGTGCCGATGGGCCTTGCTGTGGCCGACCTCACGACCAGCGCACATCTTGTAGAAGGAATCCTCGCCTGTCTCGTGCGGCGCGGAGTCACGGGAATCGGAGGTCGCGTTGAGGTCAGCCTCATGGAGTCCATCTTGGATCTGCAATTTGAAGTCATCACCACACACCTCAATGACGGTGGACAATCTCCCCGCCGAAGCGCGGTCAGCAACGGCCATGCTTACCTTGGTGCTCCTTATGGAATCTACGCAACTTCCGATGGACACCTCGCTCTGGCCATGGGGGCGGTTCCGAAGCTGGGGGAACTTCTCGGCTGTGACCCACTCTTGGAGTTCTCCGACAAACAGACATGGTTCACGCAGCGCGACGAAATCAAGGGCATCCTCCGGGACCATCTGAGAACCCACACCACAGCTCATTGGCTTGGGATTCTGGAACCCGCCGACATCTGGTGTGCCGAGGTCATGTCCTGGCAAAAGCTGCGCCAAACCGAAGGCTACTTGGCACTCGACATGGAGCAAACTGTCCAATGTCCGCATGGCACACCCATGCCCACCCTGCGGTGCCCGATCCGCATTGACGGGGAAATTTACAAATCTTCCAAAGGTGCCCCTTCAATAGGACAGGACACGACAAGCATCACTGCCGAATTTGCGCTAGGATGATCACCTCAAATCCCATTCTTGGCGTCCTCTTCCACGCCGTTGGCGCACTCTCCGCAGCTCTTTGCTATACACCGCAAAAAGCCACGCGCCGCTGGTCCTGGCAGACCTACTGGCTCGCCCAAGCGTCCGTCTGCTGGCTCATTCTGCCTGTGCTCGGGGCCTGGCTGACCATCCCGGACCTCATGCAGGTGTTGAAGGAATCTCCAGCGTCCGCGATGCGGAATGCGTTTCTTCTTGGTGCATGTTACGGCATCGGCGGCACCGCTTTTGGGCTTGCCATCAAGCATATCGGATTTTCCTTAACCTATGCGATTGCCATTGGTATTTCCTGCGTGCTGGGAACATTGCTCCCTCCGCTGGTATCTGGTCAGTTGGCGTCTGTCTTCGGGCGAACCGGTTCGTCGTGGGTGCTTGCAGGAATCGGTATCGGAGTGGTCGGGATTCTACTCTCCGGGTTTGCTGGGCGCCTCAAGGAACTCGATCTTCAGGGCCAAAACAGCGATTTTAATCTCAAGAAAGGACTCCCCCTCTGCCTGCTCGCGGGTGTTCTATCGGCGGTTTACGGCTTTTCCTTGGCCGCTGGCGAACCGATCGCCGCCGTGGCTGCCAGTCACGGAGCAGGGGTCTTTCAAGGCAATGTCGTTTACATTTTCTCAAACAGCGGGGCATTTCTGACCACTGGCATTTATTGCCTCTGGCTACACGTCCGACACCGCACACTGGGAGAATATGTCGAACTCCCTGCGGACCCCGAACGCCGCGCCCTCCCGCTGAATTTCGCTCTCGCGATTCTGACGGGATGCCTTTGGTATGGGCAATTTTTTTTCTACGGCCTGGGACACGTGCGAATGGGAGACTTTAAGTTTTCGAGCTGGGGCATTCACATGATCATGCTTGTCCTTTTCAGCAGTCTTGCCGGGCTCCTTCTTCGCGAGTGGCAAGAATGCCGAGGTCGCACATGGTCGATGCTCTCGGCTGCCCTGGCCATGCTGCTCGTAGCCGTTCTTTCCCTCGCCTATGGAAGCTACCTCGGTGAGGCTCTCGCAGCGCACTGATTTCATTTTATGAAGAACCCGAACCCTGATCCTGAAAAGCACAAAGATATCCCCGTTTGGAATGCCGAAAACTGGCTCTACGAAGACATCGTGATTGGCAAGCGCATCCGCTCCATCCGCCGCACGATCAGTGAAGGAGAGAGCATGCAGTTTAATGCCCTCGTCCTCGATATGCACCCTTATGTTGCTGACGAAATCTTTGCCAAAGAGGAGGGGGTCTTCGGGCGTCGCCTCATTGCTGGCGCCATGGTCTTTAGTGTTGGACTCGGGCTTGTCGCGACGAACTGTGTCAACGCTTTCAGTTACGGATACGACAAGCTAAGATTCATCAAACCGGTCTTTATCGGCGATACGATTTATACGATTAAGACCGATTTGGAAAAGACGCCCAAATACCCAGAGATGGGCCTCTATAAGGCAAGCTACGAGGTTTTTAAAAATGCCGGAGAACTCGTTCTCTACTGCGAGCACCTTCAAACGGTGAAATACCGAGACGCAAAAGCCTGCGGCGCACCCGAACAAAAATCATGAAACGCTACGGATCCTGAAATACGGCGCCCCCATCGGCTCGGCGACGGCCCCCATCGAGCCCGGTGAACGCATCCACCTCCACAACATGAAAAGCGACTACCTGCCTACATTCACCTTGGACGAAGGGCGGGAATTCCACCATACCGCATGACCGGCTCGATCCTCACCCCGAATGCCTACCTTCGCTCCGACGGGCGCAAAGGGATTCGCAACATTGTCTCAATCGTCTATCTCGTGGAATGTGCGCACCATGTGGCCCGGGAGATTCAACTTCCCTTCCGCGAGCAGGGCGTCCATTTGCTGGGATTCAGCGGCTGCTACCCGAACGAATACTCGTTCCGAATGATGCGGAGCCTTTGCACGCACCCGATTGTCGGAGCCGTCCTGCTGGTTTCGCTCGGCTGCGAAGGATTCAACCGCCGGGGCCTTTTGGAAGCCATCCGCGTGAATTGCCTCATTCCCGCCGAGGTCATCACGCCGCTCTACGAACGCTGGCTGGACCAAGCCCCCGACCCCGCCGCCGCGCGGGAGCAACTCAAAAAGACGATTCCACTTGAGCGGCGCACGACCACGGTTCAGGAAATCGCAGACACCGTCGCCTTCCTCGCCTCGCCGAAATCCTCACACACCACCGGCCAGTTGGTTTATGTCGATGGTGGGTATGTGCACCTCGACAGTGCCTGCACTCAAGATACTTCCCATCTGAAATCGTCATGATCGACACGCATGTCCACATCCTCGAGCCAGACCGCTTCACCTACGAGTGGACAAAGGGTTTCCCCGCCCTCTCTGGACGATTCCATCTCTCGGATTACCAAAACGCCTCGCGCGACTCCGGCATCCAGGCCGGGGTTTTTATGGAGGTCGATTGTGAGGAATCCGCAAACGAGGCCCGCTATTTTTGCGCCCTTGCGGAACAGCCCGGCTCGCTCATCCAAGCCGTCGTGGCGGCTGCCCGGCCCGAGTCGCCGGATTTCGAGCGGAGCCTCGAGGCGATCGCCCATCCCCGCCTCACCGGCATTCGCCGCGTCCTCCACACTCAGCCCGACGAACTCTCCCAAACCTCCCGCTTCCACGAAAATGTGAACCGCCTAGGCGGGCTCGGACTCACTTTCGATCTCTGCGTTCTCCAGAGGCAACTCCCGATCGCCCTCGAACTCGTGCGCGCCTGCCCGCAGACAACTTTCATCCTCGACCACTGTGGAGTGCCCGACATCGCGCAGAACGATGCCCCTGCCGGCGAGGGATTCCTCGCGTGGCAAAAAGCCATCCGCGCCCTCGCCGCCGAGCCGAATGTGAATGGCAAAATCTCCGGTATCAGCGCCTACGCGCCCGCTCCACTCAGGAATGCCCAAGGCCTGAGACCCTACACGGACACCATGCTCGACGCCTTCAGCGCCACCCGTCTCGTCTGGGGGGGCGACTGGCCAGTCGTCAATCTGGGCGACGGACTACTCGTCTGGTCAACCATCACCCGCGAATTATTGAGCGGGCTGACAGAATCCGAGTGCTTCCAAATCCTCACCACCAACGCTAAAAAAATCTACCGCATGTCATGACATCCCATACCGAGAAACCAATTGCCGTCGTTACTGGAGCCGGATCCGGCATCGGCCGAGCCACCGCCCTCCAACTTGCCTCCGATGGATACGATATCCGCATTTTTGAAGTCTCCGCCGATGCGGCCGGGGAGACACTGGGTCTTATCCAAAAGGCTGGAGGCACCGGTGCGATTCAGACGGTGGATGTCTCGAACACCGAATCCGTCCGCGCCGCCTTTGCAGGTCTTCCCAGGCTCGATGTGCTGGTGAACAACGCAGGCATCGCCCATATCGGCAATGTGCTGAACACCACACCCGAAGACCTCGACCGTCTCTATCAAATCAATGTGCGAGGGGCCTACCACTGCCTCCATTTTGGCATTCCCATCATGCTGAAAAACGGCGGCGGGAGCATTGTGAACCTGGCATCTATCGCATCCAAAGTCGGCATACCCGACCGCTTCGCCTACAGCATGTCGAAAGGCGCCGTGTTTTCCATGACCCTCTCGGTGGCTCGGGATTTCGTGGACAAGGGCATTCGTTGCAATTGCGTTTGCCCGGCCCGTGTTCACACTCCGTTCGTGGACGGATTCATCGCAAAAAACTACCCCGGCCAGGAGGCCGAGATGTTCGCCAAGCTCTCAGCGGGACAACCCATCGGCCGCATGGGCGAACCACAGGAAATCGCCACGCTCATTGCTTTTCTGTGCTCTTCCAAGGCCGCATTCATAACGGGCTCCGCCTACGATATCGACGGCGGATTCACCCTTCTTCGCTAACACACCATGAAACTCATCAAATTCGGCACCCAAGGCTCGGAAAAACCGGGCGTCCTTCTCTCCAACGGAACCTCCATCGATGTTTCCGCCTGCACCCCCGATTTCAACGAGGCCTTCTTTGAATCCGGCGGATTGCACCGCCTCTCCTCGTGGATCGAAAACCATGCCGCCGCCGCACCTGTGGTTCCACCGGGAACCCGCCTCGGAAGCCCGATCGCACGGCCCAGCAAGATCATCTGCATCGGCCTTAATTACAGCGACCATGCAAAGGAAAGCGGAATGGCCGTCCCCGCCGAACCCATCATTTTCTTCAAATCCACCACCGCCCTCACCGGCCCGAACGATGGACTCGTCATTCCCGCCGGATCGGAAAAAACCGACTGGGAAGTCGAGTTGGCCGTGGTGATCGGAAAAACCGCCCGCTCCGTTTCCGAGTCCGATGCTATGGATTATGTCGCCGGCTATGTCCTCCACAACGACTACAGCGAACGCGCATGGCAACTCGAGCGCGGCGGCCAATGGGTCAAAGGCAAAAGCGCCGACACCTTCGCCCCGCTGGGTCCTTGGCTGGCCACCACAGACGAAATTCCCGACCCGCACAACCTGCGCCTTTGGCTCAAGGTCAACGGGGAAACCAAACAGGACGGCACCACCGCAAATCTCATTTTCAAACTCCCCTTTCTCGTCAGCTACCTCAGCCACTTTATGACACTCCTGCCCGGCGATGTCATTTCCACCGGCACCCCTGCCGGAGTCGGTCTCGGATTCAATCCGCCACAATACCTCAAAGCTGGTGACACCATCGAACTCGGCATCGACGGACTGGGAGTCCAAAAACAAACAGCTTCCTAAGAGGAACAGAGTTTTCAGCAAAGATCGAGTGGGCCGGGAGGCCCTCGAGAACCTTGGCCTTCACTATCAATCTCAGTTCGAAGAATCCGCTTGGTAGGCGGCAAACCGCTGCTCCACCAGCGCCAATTCGGCCTCTGAAAGTCCATCCTCTTCCAGTTCCAAAACATTCCTCAACAACTCTTGCCGCTCCGCCACACTGAAGCGCGGCAACTCTTCAAGAACCTGTGCGAAACTCATAAACTTATACTACCACCTCCAATTTAAAATTTTGAATTATTTTCTTCAATGCCGCTGGGTGCATGCCGCGTGAGTTACGAAGTGCAAAGAAGGACCATCCAACCCGCCACAGCGGCATTCAAAACGAAGTTCGGTTGCGCGCCTCAAGCTTGGCGGCACACGGATACTCGTTAAGATCCGGCAGCCGTTTCGGGCAGGCCAAGCTCTTCGATCAGGATGTCCCCGAGTTCAGGATGCGTGATGAAGATGTTGAAAGGCGAGATGCCGAATGAACGGGACCCAGCCTTGCGGATGCTCCTGAGCTCTTCCCTGAAACGCTCGGCGGGTTTGTTCATTGCTGGGTTTGGCTTGTCCATGTAGATGCCCACGAAAGGGATGCCTTGGGCACGGGCGAAATACCGCTTCTCGTCTTGAACAACTTTTCTCGTGTAGTCTTCCACTTTGGCCAAATCCCAGAACGGCTTGAAAAACCAGGCCACCGTCTGCATGCAGTAGTCGACATCCAAGCGGTTGCCGTAAACGGGTTCGGGGATGAAGGTCGGATACACATGGGTCGCGATTTTGATCCCGGGTTTGAACTTCCGGCAGTAATCGGCCAGACGGTTGTTGAAGTCGACGAGCGTCTCGAGGGAGAACTGCTCCAACGCCTTCGTGCGAGGCAGTTCGTTTTGTTTCAGATAATCCTCGAACATCTTTTCGGAAACCGGACACTGGCAGGAGCGGTAGTTTTTGTAGCCGAAAAAGTCGAAGGCGATGCCTGCGAGGCC
>JBEIMO010000043.1:0-11416 GCA_040378625.1 Verrucomicrobiia bacterium
ATGGCCTGCGCGTTTTCAAAGGGTGGGGGACCGTCTGATTGTCGATGGTGCCCACAACGCTCACTCCGCCACTGCCCTCGTTTGCACATGGCACGAGGTTTTTGGAGATCAAAAAGCCAGCATTGTTTTTGGAGCCATGAGGGACAAGGAATACGCTTCCATGCTGGATATTTTCAGTTCCATCGCGTCGAAATTCCACTTCGTTCCTGTCGATAACGAACGGGCCGCTGATCCTGCTGATTTCTCCTCCCGCACTCAGACTCCCTCGCAAGTTCATCATGACTTGATTTCAGGCGTCCAAGCCGCACTTGCTGGATCTTCTCTGGTTCTTGTCGCGGGGTCGTTGTTTCTGGCCGGGGAAGCGCTCTATCTTCTCCAAAAAAACGCCTCTTTAGTAGCTTGTGATCCGTATCACATTCTATAAAATCCCACATTCCCTTTGGGCTTAAAAATCAGGGGGTCGTTTTTTTACACATGAAAATTTATATCGACGGAGAATTTTACGAAAAAGAGAACGCGAAAATTTCAGTTTTCGACCATGGTCTGCTTTATGGGGATGGGGTATTCGAGGGGATTCGCTTTTACAATGGTCGCGTCTTTCGTTTGGCCGAGCATATCGACCGCCTTTATGATTCCGCCCACGCCATTTGCTTGAAGGTGGGATTGGAAAAATCTGAAATGATCAAGGCGCTCCTCGATACGATTCGCCTGAACGACCTGCGAGATGGTTATGTGCGTCTTGTTGTAACACGCGGCAGCGGCGACCTCGGTTTAAATCCCGCCCTTTGCCCCAAGGCGACTGTTTTCATCATTGCTTCAAAAATCACCCTCTATTCGGAAGAGAAATACGAGAAAGGCCTCGAAGTAGTCACCTGCTCGACCCGCCGTATTCCGCATGGCGCATTGAGCCCGATGGTGAAATCCCTGAACTACCTGAACAACGTTCTCGCCAAAATCGAAGCCCAGATGGCAGGAGCCGGCGAGGGGCTCATGCTTAACGAACAAGGGTTGGTTTCTGAATGCACCGGCGACAATATTTTTACTGTCAAAAAAGGTGTCATTTACACGCCTCCGATTTCATCCGGCGCCTTGGCAGGTGTTACCCGCAATGTCGTTTTTGAAATGGCGGCAGAACTCGGCATCGAGATCTATGAGCCGAACATGACCCGCTACGACATTTACACGGCCGATGAGTGCTTCCTTACGGGAACGGCTGCAGAGATCATTCCTGCGGTCAAACTCGATACCCGTCCGATTGGAACAGGAACCCCTGGGCCATTGACCAAGAAACTCATAGCGCGTTTCCGTGAGTTGACAGCATCCAGCGGCGAGCCGATTTATTCTTGAAGCCTTATGCAATGTGATGTTTGCCAGTCCAAAGAAGCCACTGTTTTCCTGACGCAAATTGTCGATGGGAAGATGCAAAAGGTGAATCTTTGTGAAGCGTGTTCGAAGGAAAAGGGCGTCAACGATCCGACGGGATTTGCCCTTGCGGACTTGCTTCTTGGTATTGGCGCATCTCAGTAAATTGAAAAAACGCCTGCCGCTTTGAAGTGCCCTGTTTGTGGGTTTACTCAAGCCGATTTCAAAAAAACCGGACGTCTGGGTTGCAGTAATTGTTACTCGGTTTTCTCCGAAGGCATCGAGCCGATGTTGAAAAACATGCACAAAGGCACGACCCACACTGGCAAAGCGCCTGCTGCTTTTGAAAAAGCCCATCAGCACGACCAAAAAATTCGCGCCCTTCAGGAAAATCTCAATAAGGCTATCGAGAGCGAAGAGTTTGAACTCGCTGCTAATCTGCGAGACCAAATCAAACAAGCGGAGCTCGCGCTATGAAATTTTCCCGCATCATTGCCAGTAGTGGAGAATGGCTCTCCGGCGATGGCCCGAACCGACAAATTGTCGTCAGCAGTCGCGTTCGTCTGGCCCGCAATATCCGCAACAAACCATTTCCAGGCTGGGCGAAAAAAGCCGAGCGCTTGGACGTGATGAAGATGGTTAAGGATGCGGTAGAGCATTTGCCGGAAATGGCGGAGTCCTATTCCGAAAATCTCGAAGCACTCTCCCCGCTTGAAAAACAAGTTTTGGTCGAGCGCCATCTCATCAGCCGCGAACATGCAGCCAAAGGCATCGGAAGCGCTGTGGTCATGAATTCGCCGCAGTCCCTCAGTGTGATGATCAATGAAGAGGACCACTTGCGCATGCAGGCCATCTGTTGCGGTCTTCAGTTGGGAAATGTTTTTGAAATGATCAACCGTGTGGATAGCGAACTCGAGGAAAGCCTCGACTTTGCGTATGACGCGAAGCTTGGGTATCTCACTGCTTGTCCATCGAATGTGGGAACCGGCATGCGCGCTTCAGCGATGCTTCATTTGCCGGGTCTTGTGATGAGCGACCAGATTAACAAGATCATCAATTCCGTTAACAAAATCGGACTCGCAGTTCGTGGTCTTCACGGCGAAGGCAGTGAGGCCATGGGCAATCTCTTCCAGGTTTCCAATCAAACGACGCTCGGCGAAGCCGAGGTGGAAATTATTGGTCGTTTGAATCGTGTCATCGAACAAATCATCGAGCACGAGCAAAATGCCCGCGCTCTCCTTGCGCAGCGGAAGCCAGTCACTCTGCACGATCAGATCGGTCGTGCCTACGGACTGCTCTGTCATGCGCATTCGATGAATTCAAAGGAGGCCTTGAATCTTCTCTCGATTATCAAACTTGGAATCGATCTGGGTGTTTTTCCTGATGCCCATCGGTTTCCCATCGACGAACTTTTTATTGAAACCCAACCCGCGCATCTGCAGAAGGACGCGCAGGTGCAAAAAATGTCCACCGAAGAAAGGGACACCTTGCGCGCCACCATAATCCGCGCCAAATTAATACAGGTGCCGCTACCGGACATGGACAGACTCAAAATTCCAACCCCAAGCTCCACTGAAATCAAATGATGAACAACTTCACACCAAGAGCCCAGCAGGTGCTCGCACTGGCCCGTAAGGAAGCAGATCGTTTTAATCACAACTACGTCGGCACAGAGCATCTCTTGCTGGGGTTGATTAAACTCGGTCAAGGCGTCGCGGTGAATGTCCTTCAAAAGATGGGCCTCGACCTTGAGACCGTTCGCATGGAAGTGGAGAAGCAGGTTGGTTCCGGACCGGAGACGAAAATGGCCGGCAACATCCCTTACACACCACGTGTCAAAAAGGTCCTCGCTCTCGCTGGCAAAGAAGCCAAGAGCCTTCAGCATTCTTATGTCGGCACAGAACACATCCTTCTCGGTCTCCTCCGCGAAGGTGAGGGCGTTGCTGCCAAAGTTTTAAAAAACCTCGAAATCGACATCGAGCGCACACGGAATGAAGTTTTAAAAGAACTCGATCCCAACTTCGCTCCAGATGACGATGATGATGCCGTTCATGCCGGCGGAGGATCCAGCGGCCCTCGCGAAGGCAAAACACCTGCCCTCAAAGCCTATGGTCGCGACCTGACCGAACAGGCCCGTAAAGGCGAGATCGACCCGGTTATTGGTCGTGCGGATGAGATTGAGCGCATCATTCAAATTCTTTGCCGCCGCACGAAAAACAACCCTGTTTTGATCGGTGAAGCCGGTGTTGGAAAAACCGCTATTGCGGAAGGCCTCGCTCAGGAAATCATTGCGGGCAATGTTCCAGAAATCCTCCGCGACAAACGTGTGGTGACTCTGGATTTGGCTCTCATGGTTGCGGGAACGAAATACCGTGGCCAGTTCGAAGAGCGCATCAAGGCGATCATGGATGAACTTCGTCGCAACAAAAACATCATCCTCTTCATCGATGAACTCCACACCATCGTGGGTGCAGGTTCTGCGGAAGGCGCGATGGATGCCTCGAACATTATCAAACCGGCTCTCAGTCGCGGCGAACTCCAGTGCATCGGTGCTACAACACTCAACGAGTTCCGCAAATACATCGAGAAAGACGCCGCGCTCGAACGTCGTTTCCAGCAGGTTAAAGTGGAAGCTCCTTCGGTGGATGAGACGATTCAAATTCTCAAAGGCATTCGTCCAAAATACGAGGCGCACCACAAAGCCAGGTTCCTCGACGAGTCGATCGAAGCGGCCGCTAAACTTTATGACCGCTAACTAACAGGACGCTTCCTGCCAGACAAACCGAACGATCTGATGTATGAGGCTGGTACCCCCCCCCCCATTGGTGCGATGACCCGCCCGCCGAACGTGAAAGACATCGAAGCGGAGATCGAAACCATTCGTCTTGATAAAGAAGGTGCCATCAAATCCCAAGATTTTGAAAAGGCGGCTTCTTTGCGCGATTCCGAGAAGCAGGCAAAAGACAAACTCGAAGCCATCCTCTCCGAATGGCGGACTAACAAGGAAGAGAAGGAAGTGACCGTAAGCGCTGATGAAATCATGCAGGTCCTTTCCAAGTGGACTGGTGTTCCTCTCTCACGCATGGAGCAGCAGGAAACAGCCAAACTTCTCGCCATGGAGAATGAACTCGAAGGCAAAGTCATCGGCCAAAACGAAGCCGTTGTGGCCATCAGTAAAGCTCTCCGACGCTCCCGCGCTGACCTCAAAGATCCGCGCCGTCCGATTGGTTCGTTTATTTTCCTCGGACCGACAGGCGTTGGAAAAACATTCCTCGCCCGCACCCTCGCCGAATTTATGTTTGGATCGGCTGATTCCCTCATTCAAATCGACATGAGCGAATACATGGAGAAGTTCACCGCTTCCCGTCTCATCGGTTCGCCTCCCGGCTACATCGGCCACGAAGAGGGTGGTCAACTTAGTGAGGCCGTTCGTCGCAAGCCATATTCCGTGGTTCTCTTTGACGAAATCGAAAAAGCCCACCCTGACGTCATGCACCTTCTGCTCCAAATTTTAGAAGAGGGCAAAATCACTGATTCACTAGGTCGTAAGATCGACTTCCGCAATACGATTATCATCATGACATCGAATGTCGGAGCCGAACTGATCAAGAAGCAGACGACTCTTGGTTTTGGTGCCCCGGCACACAGCGAGAATTACGATGTGATGCGTGAAAAGATTCTTGATGAATCCAAACGCGTCTTCAAACCCGAGTTCCTCAATCGTCTGGATGACATCATTGTTTTCCACACGCTGAAAAAACCGGATTTGATCCAGATTGTTGACCTCGAAATCAAAAAAGTAGTCGAGCGTGTCAAAACCAAAGACATCACGCTGGATCTCGCTGCGGAAGCCAAAGATTTTCTCATCACCAAAGGATACGACCCGACCTACGGAGCCCGCCCCATGCGCCGCGCCGTGGAGCGTTACATCGAAGATCCCATGGCGGAAGAGGTCCTGCGCGGCAACATCAAGGCAGGCGACACAGTTACCGTTCAGCTCAAGGGAGAAAAACTCGACTTCGTTATTGTTCACTCGAAAGAGGAACCAAAAACGGAAATCGCTGCGAGTTAGTTTTCTGAAAAATGGCACTGCGTGTTTGTAATAATCACGTGCGTTTTGCGGGATGCTTTTTGCTGTGTCTTCTTGCTGCCGTTTTACCTGTTTTAGCTGGCGGTGGGGGAAGTGTCTTGCAGGCTGTTCAGGCAATTTCGCAACAACCCTATGCGCAGAGCTCCAGCTTCGTGCAAATCAAGGGAGAGCGAGGCGATCCCATGCCGAGCGAATGGATCGTTCTTCTGGCCGATCCCTCCGCGCGCGGCGGTGTGCGGGAGGTAACGATTGTAAATGGCCAGATCACCTCGGAAAGAACACCCTTGCGTGGATTCTCCGATGCGGCGAATGCTCCTGCCATTAGTAGTTCGAAGATCGTCATGGATGCGGATGCCATTTTCCGAGCAGTCCAAAAAGAGGCGGTTGCGAGTCGCATTGGATTTGATTCGCTGAATTACCAACTCAAGAGCGACCCTCAATCCAATTCCCCCGTTTGGACGGTGAAGCTTTATGACAACGCCGCCGCTCTCATTGGAACACTTGGAATTTCTGCGCAGGACGGGCAGGTCACACAGGGACTTGTTCTCGAACAAGGGGTGAAACCTGAAAGCAACACGAAGCATCCCGGCGGACTCGTCGGCGCGATTTCTGAAACCAGTCAAAATGCAGCCCGCAAGGCTCAAAAATCCACCCTGCGTTTTATTGGAAACGTCCAAGAAGCCTTGGTTGGAGAACGCACGATCGGTGTGAAGGACGGCGAATAAGCCGGACTACATTTTCTCAGGGCAACGAATACCGAGGAGACCCAAGCCGTGGGCGAGGGTTCGGGCTGTGAGGTCACTCAAAAGCAGGCGACTCGCGCGCAATGTGGGTTCGGCTTTAAGGACCGGACAGGCTTCGTAGAACGAGTGATAGGTATTCGCCAGTTCGTAGAGATAGTTTGCCAGAATGTTCGGGCGAAAATCCTCGAGAACACTTGGAAGCGTTTCCGCGTATTGGAGAAGTTTGATACCCAATGCGCGTTCTGCGGGTTCAGAAATGGTGATTGTTGCCTGAGGATTAGCGGGCTCCTCCGCGCGACGGAAGATCGAGCGGATGCGCACGTAGGCATTTTGCAGGTATGGCGCAGTGTTGCCATCCAACGCGAGAAGTTTGTCCCACGAGAAGACGTAATCTGTGAGCCGGTTTTGCGAGAGTTCCGCATACTTCACCGCTCCGAGACCGATTGTTTGTGCGGTCGATTCGATTTCGTCGGGAGATAGTTTGTCTGCACGGGCCTCAACCATGCGGCGAGCGCGTTCGACCGCTTCGTGCAAAACATCGGCCAAGCCGACATTGTCGCCCGAGCGGGTTTCATAATCTTGCGGTCTTCTCCCAGGATGCTGCCAAACGCGATATGTCGCATGTTGGAGGTAATTCCCATTTGCGCGGCGGCAGCAAAGATTTGTTGGAAATGCAGGGCTTGGGGAGCGCCGACGACATACCAGATGGAATCCGGACGCCAGTGCGTCACTCGATAATTAATCGTGGCAAGATCTGTGGTCGCGTAGAGGAATCCTCCATCACTCTTGCGAATGATCGCTGGTTTTCCATCAAGCGCAGGAATTTCAGGAAAGAAAATGCACAATGCGCCTTCGCTCTCCTTCGCGATGCCTTTTTTCTGAAGTTCATCACAAAGCGGCGCCAGTGCGTCGTTGTAGGCGCTTTCGCCGAGTCGTTCATCAAACCGGATATCGAGAAGCGTGTAGAGTTTCTCAAATTCCTTCCAAGAGAGTTCGACGGTTTGTGTCCAGATCGCCAGATTTTCAGGGTCACCCGCCTGAAGCTTTACCAATTCTTCTCGAGCGAGGCGTTTGACTTCCTCATCGGTTTCTTCGATGCGATTGACCTCGCGGTAGAGACGAACGAGTTCCGAGATGGCATCCTGCTCCAGAGCGGATCGGTTGAGGAAATGTTTCCAACCGTAGATGACCTTTCCAAATTGGGTTCCCCAGTCGCCGATATGATTGTCTGCAATGACCTCATGGCCGAGGAAACGGGCTACGCGAACGAGGCAGTCACCCAAAATCGTGCTGCGGATGTGGCCAACGTGCATTGGTTTGGCTACGTTTGGTGAACTGAAATCCACCACGATTTTTTGTGGTTTGGCGACGGGTTTGACTCCCAGTCTGGCGTCGATCGCCAACTCCGAGAGAGCGGTGGAGAGAAAGGAATTTTCTAAACGGAAATTGATGAATCCAGCGCCGGCGATCTCAGGAGTCGCCGAAAGTCCGGAGACATCAAGGCGGGCAAAAATGTCGGTGGCGAGTTGACGGGGATTCGCCTTCTTTTCTTTAGCCAGAGCCATTGCGGCGTTGGCTTGATAGTCGCCAAATCGCGTGTCGTTAGCTGATGTGACATCGCCTCGAGACAGATCAAGGTCACAGGCTTGAAGGGCATCTCGCAGACGCGCTGCGAGAAGTTCACGTGGGGTTGCCATTATCCGCGAGCGGAACGGTTTTCAAAAACACGAAGAATGCTGGAGGCGTCAGGCGCTTTTCCGAGTTCTTCACGAACCGTTTTGTCGTTCAAAAATTTTGCAATCGCCGCAAGTGTGCGGAGGTGGATTTGGAATTGGTCTTTCGGAACCACGAAGAGAACGATGAAGTTCACTGGGGCTCCATCCAAGGATTCAAAATTCACACCTTCTGCGGAGCGTCCAAAAGCGGCTACAACCTCCGTCACTTTGGAGGAGGAGGCATGGGGAATCGCAATGCCAAACCCAATGCCAGTGCTCATCGTCTGCTCGCGTTGACGAATCGATTCAATCACTTGCTGACGGTCTGCGGCTTCGATTTTGCCAGCCTTCACCAGAGAATCAACCAACTCACCAATGGCGTCCCAGCGTTCACGGGAGGCCATTTCAGGGATGATCTGGGGTTCGGATAACAAATTTGCCAACGTCATAATCTAAAACTCCAAATGAACTCTCTTAACGGTCCACTTCGCCGAACACAGGGTCGAGGGAACCGAGGATGGTCACCACGTCGGAGACCATGCAGCCTGGGAGCATTTTTTCGAGAATGCTGATATTGCAGAACGAGGGAGAGCGAATCTTCATGCGGTAAGGAACCCCTCCGCCTTTGCTGTAAATGTAAAAGCCCAGTTCGCCTTTCGGGTTTTCCGCGCCGAAATAGATTTCTCCCGCTGGTGCGTGGATGCCTTCGGTGGATACGATGAAATGGTGGATGAGTTCCTCCATCTTCGTGAGCACCGTCGTCTTATCGGGCAGTATGCTTTTGGGATCCTGATAGTTGATCGGGCCGACGGGAAGTTTGTCCAAAACCTGTTGGAGAATCTTGATGCTCTGGCGAACTTCTTCCATTCGGATCAAATAGCGGTCGTAGCTGTCGCCAACTGATCCAATCGGAATGTCGAAGTCGTAGTTTTGGTAATCAAGGTAAGGGTGTTTTTTACGAAGATCGTGATCGACTCCCGAGCTGCGCAGATTCGGGCCGGAGAGACCAAAGGCGATGGCGTCTTCTTTGCTGATGACGCCCACATCGCGGCAACGATCGACGAAAATGCGATTGCGAGTCACCAATTTGTCCACCTCCGCAAAGGCTGGCGGGAAGGTTTTCAAAAAGTCCTTCAACATCGTAATGAAGGCCGGCGGAAGGTCGCGGGTCTGACCGCCTACGCGGGTGTAACTGGTCGTGAAGCGCGCTCCGGAGAGTTGCTCGACCATGTTGTAAATCTTTTCACGCTCGGTGAAGGTATAAAGGAAGAGCGAGGTGGCACCGAGATCCATGCCCAAGCAACCGATTCCAAGGAGGTGCGAGGAGATACGGGCGAGTTCGCAGCAAATGACACGAATCGCTTTGCCGCGTGGCGGGAGTTCCCAGCCCATCAGCTTTTCAACTGCGAGGGCGTAGGCGACGTTATTTGCGATGGGCGAGAGATAATCCAACCGGTCCGTGTAGGGAACGAACTGGTTGTATTGCATGTTTTCCGCGATTTTTTCATCGCCTCGGTGGAGATAGCCGATTTCAGGAACCGCCTTGGTAACGACTTCGCCGTCGAGTTCCAGAATCATGCGGAGAACGCCGTGAGTGGAAGGGTGGGACGGGCCCATGTTGAGCACGAGCTTTTCTCCCAGCATTTCGTCGGTTTCCTGCATGGCCTTGATGCTTCGGGCCAGCGCGTCGGGATGCTCGATTGTAGTAGTCGCCATCTTTAAAGTATGCGTGATTGTTTTTCGAAAATATATGTCCGAACTGACTGGACAAACCAGCCATCGGCAAGGACGAAGATTCTTTGGGTGACTGGGAAAATGCAAGCCGCATATTTCGCCATGCTCGCAAGTGAACCAGCGGCGAGACCTTTACCCGATGCAAAATCCTTTTTGCAAATAGCCGGAAACATCTAAGGTAAGCTGTATGCACCTTCATGAAGTTGTTAAATATCTCGATGATCTCCTGCGCACCCGTGAGGTGGGCGACTTTCCGCAGGCGATGAATGGACTTCAGTTTGAAAACTCGGGTTCCATCTCGCGCATCGGTGCGGCCGTTGATGCCACGGAAGCAGTCATTCGTGAGGCGCTCGAGGCCCAAGTGGATTTTCTCATCGTTCACCACGGTCTCTTCTGGAACGGCCCGCAACGGGTCACTGACGCAACCTATCGGAAGACTCGTCTCCTGATGGATGCCGATATGGCGATCTACAGCGCCCATCTCCCTTTGGATATCCACCCGCAAATTGGAAACAACGCGCTATTGGCCTCGGCGATTGGATTTAAAAATGGGGAACCATTTTTTGAAACATCCGGCCAACCGGTCGGCCTTCGCTTTGAAGAAGAAATCAATCGTGAGGTTTTGAGGGATCACTTGGAACGAGCCGTGGGGGGACCTGTCCACATGGCACCTGGCGGCCCGGTTCTTGCCCGAAAAATCGGCATTGTGACTGGCGGAGCGGGTGGGGATATCGCCAAAGCAGCCGCTGCCGGCATCGATACATTCATCACCGGGGAGGGGCCTCATTGGTCCTACACGGCGGCGGAGGAATTGCGGGTGAACCTCTTCTATGCCGGACACTATGCCACGGAGACCTTTGGAGTGAAGGCTCTCGCGGATCTGCTTTCCAAAAAAACAGCCCTGCCATGGCAGTTTATCGACCATCCGACAGGCCTGTCAATTTTTAAACAAAGGGCGCTGATCGAGGTTGAAGAATGGCCAGCGAGCGCGCCTGAAGTGGGAATTCTTCCATTTGGGAATAGTTTTTCCGTTCAAAGGACTCCGGGGATGGGAATGTGTCGAGGATCAGCGTCCATGCAGCATTGTGCTGACGGGTTCCCAAACGAAACGGCACGGGATCTTCGCTGGCATTGAACAATATCAGGAACGACTCGCCTGTGATGGGTTTGCCGTGCTCGCTGCATTCATCGATTTGATCGCCCAGCAGACCCATGCCGAAACACCGCACATTCGGCGAGGCCCAGTCCTGATCGGACATTTCCAATCCATCGGGTCTCAGCCAGTAGAGGTCTTTGATGTCAGTGCCGTGAATCGCGCGCCCTTGAAAAAAATGGCGACGTCGAAAGACAGGCTGCGTGCGCCGAATTTCGAGCAACTCCCGGACAAAATTTAGCATTTCTCGATCTTTGGGGCTGATATTCCAATCCAACCAAGAAACCGGAGAATCGTGGCAGAAGGCATTATTGTTTCCCAATTGCGTCCGTCCGATTTCATCGCCTGCAAGAATCATGGGAACGCCCTGCGAGAGGATAAGTGTGGCGAAGAAGTTGCGGCGCTGACGATCCCTCAATCTTTGAATTTGTAGATTCTCCGTGTGGCCTTCCTCTCCGCAGTTCCAGCTATCATTAAAATCCGTCCCATCCCGATTGTTTTCCTCGTTTGATTCATTGTGTTTATGGTCGTAGCTGACGAGGTCTGCCAAAGTGAACCCATCGTGGCAGGTAATAAAATTGAGGCTCGCCCGAGGACGGCGTCCATTGTGGCGGTAAAG
>JBEIMO010000044.1:0-11385 GCA_040378625.1 Verrucomicrobiia bacterium
AAGAACAGCGACCTCATCGTGACCGTCCTTAAAAACGTCCGCTTCCACGTGAATTTCCTCACCCACCGCGCGTTTAACGGCAAATCGCGCGTTATCGAGGGAGGGAGTGATGCGTCGAATGACTACGGTCTCGGGGCTTTTATTCATGGCAAGGATTCCAAAGATTTCGCCAGGGGCTCGAGGCCGTTCAGGCCCGAGACGATCTCGCGAAGAGAATTCATAGCGGCGGGGATGTGTGAAAGAAAATGTGGTTTGTCTTTTTTAAGACCTAAAAACCCATAAGCACCGAGGGCCTGCATGATTCGCTGAAGCGCGCACCAGCGGAAGACTTCATCAAAATCCGCCGGCACCTTGACTCCGGTTTTCGCCAGACGCGTCTTGTAGAATTCCAAAAGCTCACTCCTCTCACCATCTGTGAGGCTCACGTAAGGATCATACAAAAGAGAGGCGAGATCGTATTGCGCGAGCCCGAAGCGCATCCCTTGAAAATCGATAAGCCAGGCCGATCCATCGGCAATCATCACATTCTGAGACTGAAAATCGCGGTGCACCAAAACACGCGGCAACGCAGACAACCGCTCTGCGGCTGCAAGCAATGCCGGCAACTTGGATAAAGCCTCGAAGTCTGGAATTTTAAAATAATTCCCGAGGCAATTTTCAAAAAAGTATCCCTGTTCCCAAAGATAAAGATCTGCATCAAAAACCCGCTCCAGCTTTAAATCTGCTCCGCTCACAAGCACAGTGGCCTGCGTGTGCATGGCGAGGACCGCATTCAGTGTGGATTCATAAAGCGCACTCCGGGCGGTCCATGGCTCATTGCGGAAATGCCAAAGATCGAGTTCGCCTAGATCCTGCATCCAAATGAGGCCATCCCCTGAATCGTGTTGAAAGACCTCCGGCACGGGAACGCCGGCTTTTTTTAGAAACCGTGCGATGTCCACGTAGTGCCGATTCTCCTCCTTTTGGCCCGAATACTTGATGAAAATCATCGAGTCATCGCCATTGCGAATTCGGTAGAACTTGCGGTCAGATCCTCCCTTTTCGAGAGCCAAAACCTGAGGCGTTTGATTTTGACCAAACGAGAAACGTTCGTTCGTCAGAGTGATGACATCATTTTCGGCGAGCATGGGAATTGGGCTTCAGCTAATGCAGATGGAACACTCCTGCCGCAATGCAGGAAAGAGAAATCGTCGGATACTCCTTCTAATGAAGCGGCATTTCTTGTGCGTTGCCTGATACTCACCAAGCCTGTAAACAATCGCCATGCTTCAAAGCACTAACAAACCGCGCCCATTGCTTGTCTCGACCCGCAATGCCCACAAGGTCGTTGAGATCCGCCAAATTCTCGGAACCGGCTTTGATGTTGCCGATCTTTCCGCCATTCCCTCGTTTCCGGAGGTCGAGGAAACTGGATCGACCTTTGAAGAAAATGCGGCCCTGAAAGCGCTGGCCGTCTCTGCGCAATTTGACGGTTGGGTAATCGCGGATGATTCAGGTTTGGAGGTTGATGCGCTGGAAGGCGCTCCGGGAGTGCGTTCGGCGCGTTTTTCAGGAGATCGTGCCACCGATGCCTCGAACCGGTCATTGCTTTTGGAAAAGTTGGAATCCATTCGCGGCAAAGAGCGATCCGCCCGCTTTCGTTGCGTCATTGTTCTATCAAGAGGATCCCAAATACTCGCTTCCTTCAGCGGCTCCGTTGAAGGCGTTATCATCAATCAGGAAAAGGGTGAGGGAGGCTTTGGCTACGACTCGCTTTTTGTTCCCGACGGACACTGCGAGACCTTCGCCCAACTGGGTGCAGAGATCAAAAACACCCTCAGCCACCGCGCCCGTGCTTTGGAACAACTCAAAGCCTGGAAGGGGTGGATTGCTGATTAACGCAGGATTGCTGACTGCGGCGCATTCGATTTTACTAACTCCACATGTCTCCGACCCTTCTGATTGTTGATGATGAGAAAAACACGCGCGACGGCCTCCGTAACGCGCTGGAGGGAGATTTTGAGGTTTATGTGGCGCCAGATTTTGATGGTGCGCTTGCCACTCTAGAGAGCGTTCCTGTGGACGTGATTCTCACCGATCTTCGTCTCGGAGGAACCGATGGGATGGCGCTCATTAAGGAAGTCTCGAAGAAAACCAATCCCCCGATCTGCATCATGATGACGGCGTATGGATCTGTGGATACGGCCGTCGATGCTATGAAGCATGGTGCTTATGATTTTGTCACAAAGCCGGTGAACATCGACCGCCTTGAAATCCTTATCAAACGCGCACTCCGCGAAAGCAATACCAGTCGGGAAAACAAGGAGCTCCGCTCAAAGGTCGAAAAGCAGTTTAAAATCGAGGGAATGATCGGTCGTTCGCCTGTCATGGTGGAGGTTTTTGAAACCATCAAACAAGTCGCCAGTTCGCGCGCCACCGTTCTCATTCAAGGAGAAAGCGGGACAGGAAAGGAACTCGCGGCGCACGCGATCCACCATTTGAGTCCCCGGGCGAATGAAAAATTCGTCGCCGTCCACTGCGCTTCTCTTACGCCGGAATTGCTAGCCAGCGAACTTTTCGGTCATGAAAAAGGTGCATTTACTGGAGCCATGGAACGACGCATTGGCCGATTTGAACAAGCCCAAGGCGGAACTCTCTTTCTTGATGAAATCGGCGAAATCGATCTCACAACCCAGGTCAAAATTCTCCGCGTTCTGGGTGAGCGAACATTCGAACGCGTTGGCGGCAGCGAGACGATCCATGCGGATGTGCGGTTGATCGCCGCAACCAACAAAGACCTCGCCAAACTCGTGGCAGAAGGAAAATTCCGAGATGATTTGTTTTTCCGTCTGCATGTTGTTCCCCTCACCATGCCACCGCTGCGCGACCGCAAAGTGGATATTCCATTGCTCGTGGACTCGTTTCTTAAGGAATGCGCCTTGGAAAATTCGAAGCCACACCGGGAACTGGCGGCAGAAGCCATGACGGCAATCCTCGATTACGACTGGCCTGGCAACGTGAGAGAGCTCCGAACAGCGATTGAACATGGAGTCGTTATGGCAACAGGTTCACGCATCGGATTGCGTGACCTCCCGTCCTCGCTACGCTCCGGTCTGGCTTTGTCCAAGGACCTGCCGAATGGCAATGGCCTCAACTTGGCCAACTCTGAAAAAAATCTCATGATGCGCGCACTGGATGAGTGTGAAGGCAACCGCAGCAAGGCCGCCGCCAAGTTGGGCATAAGCCGCCGCACGCTTCACCGCCGCCTCAAGGAACTGAACCTTTTCAAACGCACAGCCAAATCCCTTTGATCCATGCCAAGAAAGAAAAAGCTGCCCGCTGAAAGCGAACCTCCGGTTGTTGAAATTCCAGAAGTCGCAACACCCGAGGCTGTGCCGGAAATAAAAGAGACACCGAGCGAAGCCAAGCCCAAGCAAGTTCGCAAACGTGCCTCCAGAAAAACAGTTTCCGTAAAAAAGAAATCATACAGCGAAGCTACGCCTACAATTGAAGCCCCCGCAGAACCTCTCCCAATAAGCGTCCCCACCAGCGTTGAGGAGCCTACTGATGACATTGAGTTCGAACCTGCACCTCAGATTAAGAAACCCAAGAGGGTTCGCGGACCTGTTCCTCCCGCCACGGCCAATCCTTTGCCGATCCTGCGTGGCATATTGTGTGGCGGATTGATCCTGACGATTGCGATGCTTTACCTCTTTGCGCAGTTTCGGGGATTTTCGACGGTCACAGCGATGGATCAGGCGCAAATTGCCCGTCAACTCGCGCTGGGCCAAGGATTCTCCACAAAGTTCATCCGCCCACTGGCCATCTGGCAGTTGGAAAAATCTGGCAAACCCGTCCCCTCTGAAAACTTTCCCGATCTCTTCCAATCGCCTCTGAATCCGCTCGTCAACGCCCTCCCGCTAAAATGGATTCAATCGTCCTGGCGCCTCACCCCCATTGATTTGATTTATGCAGGTGACCGAATGATTGCCGGGGTATCGATCATCTTTTTCCTATTGTCGCTGCTCCTCTGGTATTTTGTCGGCAAGAAGCTGTTCAATAAAACAATCGCACTTACCACCTGCGCTGCCGTCCTGCTGACCGACCTGATGTGGCAATTTTCCCTCTCCGGATTGCCTCAAATGCTGATGCTGTTTCTTTTTAGCGGAGCGATCTGGTTCTCATGTAAGGCCATCGAAATCTCGACACGCCACCGCTTCGCCCATCTCGCTGGCGCAGCATTTCTTTTGGGACTCATGACGCTGGCACATGGCGCAGCGGCCTTTATTTTTCTCGGTTGGCTCGTCTTTGCGCTCATTTCGATCAAACCACGCTTCGCGGTGTTACCGATAGCCCTGTTGGCTTTTGTCTGCGCGACGGCGCCATGGATGTATCGCAATTATTCTGTCAGCGGAACCCCTCTGGGGCTGGCTGTCTATGAATTGATTGCTCCCGCAGATTCCGCAGAAAGTGGATACATGAGAACGCTGAGCGGTCCCCCCACCCTTTCCAAAGCTCCCCTTCTTCTCCGCATCAAGAAATCGGCATTCCATCATTCCGAAAACATTTTTGCATTTCTCGGCATGAACATTGCCGCGCTGATGTTTTTTGTTTCTCTGATCCACCGCTTTGATTTCGCCCGTGCGGCGCATTTCCGCTGGGCGGCTTTGCTCATGTGGGCCGGAGCTTTAGTCGGAATGTTACTCTGCGGAACAGGCGACAGCGTTTCCTCTAATCAGCTTCATGTTTTGTTCATTCCTCTTTTTGCCTTAAACGGAATCGCGCTTCTTTTTGCGCTATGGTCACGCTTTGAACGGTCGACTCCTATTTGGCGAGCAGCGTTCATTGCTTCAATTCTCGGTTTGTGTGCCCTGCCGATGGCCTTGACGCTGGCTGCCGGGCCCGGCGGCGCAACCCAATGGCCACCCTACGTGCCTCCATTCATCGCAATTCTTGGCGATTGGTATGGTGAAAATGAAGTCATCTGCTCGGATATGCCATGGGCTGTGGCTTGGTATGCACAACGCAAAGCCTTGCTCCTGCCGAAAACGATTAAGGAATTCAACCGTATCAGCGATTACCGCGTTCTCGGCGAACCGGTGAAAGGCCTCTATCTCACGCCAGTCACAGGAAACCGCGCGCTCTTTGCAGACATCTACACGGGCACATTCACCGATTGGGTTTTTCTGATTACGCGACCGCCGGAAGTCAGCGAGTTTTCATTACCCGTCTTCACTCCACTCCCACTGGAGGGAGAGTGCATCCTTTTTTCGGATCGAGATCGATGGTCACGCCGCGAATAACCCTGCCGATCTTGCCATCGGACCAGCGTGTGCTTTGATGACATTGTGGAAGCACTCGGATTAACAAAGGAGGACTGGGAGACACGACTCGCTGCAATGGGCCAACCGGCCTACCGCGCCGCGCAGATTCTTGAATGGCTCTACCTGCGCCGTGTTCGCAACTGGGAGGAAATGACTAACCTTCCTGCCGCGTTGCGCGCCGCCTTACAAAAGGAATTTCCCACCGCCCGCATGGAGAAAATCCGCGAAACCGGATCCAAGGACACAACGCGTAAATTCCTATTTCGGCTGGAAGACGCGCAAATGATCGAAAGCGTGCTCATCCCCGCTTCCCCTGCTCTCTACGGCGAGGCCTCGGATCGGCGAACGATCTGTATCTCGAGTCAGGTCGGTTGCGCTTACGGGTGCAAATTTTGCGCCAGCGGATTGGAGGGCTGGAAACGCAACCTCCACGCCGGCGAAATCGTTGACCAATTTCTGCAGGTAGAAGCTATTTCAGGAGAAAAAATTAACAATATCGTGTTCATGGGCATGGGCGAACCGATGGCGAATTACGACAATTTGCTTCGAGCCATCACGATTCTCAACGCCCCATGGGGAGTTGGCTTGGGAGCAAGACACATGACGGTTTCCACATCCGGATTGGTTCCACAAATTCGAAAACTGGCTGAACAACCGCTCCAGATACGCCTAGCGATTTCCTTCCATGGCGCAACGGATGAAGTGAGATCGAGGATCATGCCGGTGAATAAAAAGTATCCCGTCGAGGAACTCCTCTCCGCCTGCGAAGACTATACTCGCCTCAAAAAGCAGCGGATCACTTTTGAATACATCCTCATTCGAGACATCAATGACTCACTCGAGCAGGCCCGCATCCTCGCTCGCCAAGCCCGGCGCGTGGGGGCCAAGGTGAACCTCATTCCTTACAACACGGTGGAGGGTCTCCCTTGGATGCGACCCGAAGAGGATCATCAGGAAAACTTTCTATCCATCCTCCGCGGAGCCGGCGCCGAAGCCACACTTCGGAGGGAAAAAGGACATGATATCGCAGCGGCCTGTGGGCAACTCCGACTGCAAGTTGAAAAATCCTTTGCAGACCAACCCATCTTGAATTAGCGATTTTCCAATGTCTGATAACAATGATTTTCCCCCTGAGGAGGTGTGGGACGAATATGTCTGGGAGCGATTCCTTCAGCAGCAGGATCGCAATACCGAGAAGTATTTCAATCTCCTCGAAAAATACATGGACCATCCGGACCGCGACGAAATCATTGCAGACGAAATGGGCTGGAGCGTTTTTGCCGAGGCTTGCGAAGACCAAGAAGAGGTCGAAGATTTTTTAACAGAAGCGACCGAGCTTCTCACTGGAGAAGCCGAGGAGGAAGAAGACTACGAGGGCGAGTTTGAGGAATTCACCCAATCCCCCGTCTATGAAGACACTCTCAAACTTCATCGCTGGGTCAACAACCTGCTTGATAAACGCCTCGACCTCCGCGAACACCCCGAAGCCATACGTTTTGCAACTCGATCCGCCATCTGCGGAGCCAAGCTGGCAGCCGCCCTCTGTGGCACGGAACATTCCGAAATTGGGATGACGATCGCGTATCTGAAACGTGCCCTTAAAGCAGCCAACGACTCCCTGGATGCCGCTCAAAAACTGGCCGACGCAGGCGATCTCGACCGACGCCGCGCTAACAATGGCCGACGCCTTGTTTTTAAGATCCGCGACCGCATTGTGGACTACATGCGCGACTATCGGCTCAAATGGCAGGAACGCCACGGTCGTTGAATTTATCACCATCAGAAATGAGAAGCGTTTTCCCAAGCGTGATTCATAAAAAAGAACGCCATTCTCTCCACCCAATTTTTCCGAGTAGTAACGGCAACCAAATCAGGCTTTCATTCGTTATGAATCCGCGAAACTAAACCTTACCCAATTTATGTCCACCGAATCAAAATGCCCCTTCAACCATGGTCAACTCCTCGCAAAATCCGCCGGCGGCGGCACAACGAACCGCGATTGGTGGCCGAATCAGCTCAACATCCGCATTCTGCACCAGCACACATCGAAGTCCGACCCGATGGATGCGGACTTCGATTATAAGAAGGAATTCCAAAGCCTCGACCTCGCGCTGCTGAAAAAGGACATCACCGCAGTGATGACCGACTCGCAGGACTGGTGGCCTGCAGACTTCGGTCACTACGGCCCCTTCTTCATCCGCATGGCCTGGCACAGCGCCGGCACCTACCGCACGGGTGATGGACGCGGCGGCGGCGGAAATGGCAGCCAGCGCTTCGCTCCCCTCAACAGCTGGCCCGACAACGGCAATCTCGACAAGGCCCGCCGACTCCTCTGGCCGATCAAACAAAAATACGGACGCAAAATTTCCTGGGCCGACCTCATGATCCTCGCCGGCAATGTCGCCTTGGAATCCATGGGCTTCAAGACCTTCGGCTTTGCTGGTGGCCGTGCCGACATCTGGGAACCCGAGGAGGACATCTACTGGGGCACCGAGGGAAAATGGCTCGAGGACAAGCGCTACACGGGCGACCGGGAATTGGAAAATCCTCTCGCCGCCGTGCAGATGGGCCTCATCTATGTGAATCCTGAAGGCCCGAACGGCACCCCAGACCCCGTCGCCTCGGCGCGTGATATCCGCGAGACTTTCGCCCGCATGGCAATGAATGACGAAGAAACCGTGGCACTGATCGCGGGCGGCCACACCTTCGGCAAGACCCACGGTGCCGGCGACGCCAAGCATGTCGGCCCGGAGCCAGAAGCAGCCCCCATCGAGGAGCAAGGCTTCGGCTGGAAGAGCAGCTTCGGATCTGGAAAAGGAGCTGATGCCATCACGAGCGGACTCGAAGTTACCTGGACGCAAACACCGACGCAGTGGAGCAACTATTATTTCGAAAACCTCTTCGGCTTCGAATGGGAACTCAGCAAGAGCCCGGCAGGCGCACACCAGTGGGTCGCCAAGGGAGCGGATGCCACCATTCCGCACGCCTACGACCAGTCGAAGCGTCTTGTGCCGACGATGCTCACGACCGATCTCGCGCTGCGCTTTGATCCGGCCTACGAAAAAATCTCCCGCCGCTTTCTGGAAAATCCCGATCAGTTTGCAGACGCCTTCGCCCGCGCCTGGTTCAAGCTTACGCACCGCGACATGGGCCCGCGCTCGCGCTATCTCGGAGCGGATGTCCCTGCCGAGGAACTCATCTGGCAGGACCCGATTCCCGCCGTCAACCACCCGCTTGTGGACGCGGCCGACATCGCCGCGCTCAAGGGCAAAATCGAGGCATCCGGCCTCACCGTTTCCGAACTCGTCGGCACAGCCTGGGCCTCGGCCTCCACATTCCGCGGTTCCGACAAACGCGGTGGAACCAACGGCGCCCGCATTCGCCTCGCCCCGCAGAGGGATTGGGAAGTCAACCAACCCGAGCAACTCGCCAAAGTCCTCAAAACCCTCGAAGGCATCCAAACCGAATTCCATTCGACCCAGTCGTGCGGCAAAAAAATTTCCTTCGCCGACCTCATCGTCCTCGCCGGTTGCGCGGGCGTCGAGCAAGCAGCCAAGAATGCCGGTCACACGCTGACCGTGCCATTCACTCCCGGCCGCATGGACGCCTCACAAGAGCAAACGGATGTCGAATCCTTCTCCGTTCTTGAGCCAGTCGCCGACGGTTTCCGCAATTACCAAAAGAAAAAGTTCGCGGTATCCGCCGAGGAACTTCTCCTCGACAGGGCTCAACTCCTCACGCTCACCGCGCCTGAACTCACCGTGCTTATCGGTGGTCTGCGCGCCCTCAACGCCAACTTCGAAAACTCCCGCCTCGGCGTCTTCACCAAGCGCCCCGGCGCACTCACGAACGACTTTTTCGTGAACCTCCTCGATATGGCGACCGAGTGGAAACCTGTCTCGAAGGACTCCGATGTCTTCGAGGGACGCGACCGCAAAACCGGCGACCTGAAGTGGAACGGAACCCGCGTCGATCTCGTCTTTGGCTCGAACTCCCAACTCCGCGCCGTGGCCGAAGTCTACGCAACCGCAGATTCCGAGAAAAAATTCGTCCAGGATTTCGTTGCAGCCTGGAACAAGGTCATGAACCTCGACCGCTACGACCTCGCGTAATTTTCGCTAAGGACATTCCAGTTTTTACCTGCATCCCTGGGTGGCAGGCCGTTGTCCTTCATTTTTGATGGGGAATGAATTGCCAGCGGGAGACTGTGGGTGATAAGATTTTTCGCGTCATGAATAATACGAAATTTCGCGCAGGTGTTTTGTTTGGGGATGAAGTGAAATCGTTGCTGGATTACGCAAAGACTGAGAATTTTGCATTGCCGGCGGTGAATTGCATCGGGACAAGCTCTATCAATGCCGCTCTTGCAGCGGGTCGTGAGTTGAATTCCCCGATGATGATCCAGTTCTCGAATGGGGGAGCACAGTTTTTTATCGGCAAGGGAGTGAAGGGGGACAATCAGCTCGGGCCAGTTCTGGGCGGCATCGCAGGCGCCATCTACACAGACCAGGCGGCGAAGGCCTATGGCGTTCCTGTCATTCTGAATACCGATCACTGCGCCAAAAAATTGCTGCCTTGGATCGATGGGTTGCTTGCGGCCAGCGAAGAGCAATTCGCGAAAACCGGAAAGCCTCTCTACAGCTCCCACATGCTGGATTTATCCGAGGAACCGCTTCATGAAAACATCGAGGTCTGCTGCCAGTATCTCAAGCGCATGGCCAAGATGGGCATGACTCTGGAAATCGAACTCGGCGTGACCGGCGGCGAGGAAGACGGAGTTGACAATAGCGATGTGCACGAATCCCGCCTCTATACCCAGCCTGAAGAGGTTGCGGCGATGTATGAAGCACTCAGCGCCGTGAGCCCGAATTTCACTGTGGCAGCGGCCTTCGGCAATGTGCATGGCGTATACAAACCAGGAAACGTGAAGCTCAAACCCACGATCCTGCGTGATTCCCAAGAATACATTCAGAAAAAATTTGGAACGGCACCGAAACCTGTGAATTTCGTTTTCCACGGCGGCTCAGGATCGTCCCGCGAAGAGATTCGCGAAGCTATCAACTACGGTGCGATCAAAATGAATTTGGATACCGACCTCCAGTGGGCCTACTGGGACGGCATTCGTGCTTACGAAGCCAAGAACCACGATTTCCTCCAAGGTCAGATCGGAAACCCAACAGGTCCCGATTCACCGAATAAAAAATACTACGACCCACGCGTATGGATCGGTGCAGCCGAGGCAGCTTTCACCAAGCGCTTGCTAACCTCGTTTGAGGACCTGAATTGTGTTGGGCGCAACGCCTGATTCGAAAATTGAATCATCAAGCAGATGGTCCTTCTGGGAACCATCCGCAACGGAAAACGCGAACAGTAAAATGTTCGCGTTTTTTTGTTAATTGGAAGTGGGGCGGATCATTTCGATTCCTCTTTTCGAGCCCCCCTGTTTTCGGGCAGTTTTACGAAATGCTGAATTACATCTGGCTGGGACTTGTTCTGATGGCTGTCGTGCTCGGGGGATTTTCGGGGCATTTGCAGGATGTCACCCATGCGGCGTTCGAATCCTGTAAAAATGCCGTTATGAACATTGCGTTGCCGTTGGCTGGTGTAATGGCGCTTTGGCTTGGTCTGATGCGAATCGCCGAGAAATCGGGACTCGTCAACCTTCTCGCCCGCGCATTGCGCCCGCTCCTAAAATGGCTTTTCCCCGATGTTCCCGCGAACCATCCCGCAATGGGTTCTATGGTGATGAACATGGCGGCCAATATGCTCGGTCTCAGCAATGCCGCTACGCCACTTGGCCTGAGAGCGATGCAGGATTTGGAAAAGCTCAATACCCGCCCGGGAACCGCAACGAATGCGATGTGCACATTTTTGGCGATCAATACCAGTTCCATCCAACTCATTCCGGCAACCACCGTCGCCATTCTTGCTGCAGCAGGCTCAAAAAATCCGACGGCCATCATTGGAACCGCATTTTTTGCTACATGTTGCTCCACGATCGCAGGCGTCATTGCTGTGAAAGCCTTTGAACGCCTGCCCGTATTTGCGCTGCCTCCGCAGGAAAAAGAAATCACTCCATCGG
>JBEIMO010000045.1:0-11356 GCA_040378625.1 Verrucomicrobiia bacterium
ATGAACGCGAAGCCTACCAAAAGAAAAATAAAGACCTCGCAGCCGTGCAGCTTCGCATCGAAACCGAGAAAAAGGAACTGATCCGCATTCGTTCGGAAATCGAAAAAATGCGCCAAGATCTCACGGAGAAAACCACGGAGCTTCAATCTTCCGAGAAAGGCAACGTGCGGAATCTCTCCCGCACTTACTCGAATATGAAGCCGACGCAGGCCGTGGCCATTCTTTCCGAAATGTCCGACGCGAACATTGTGAAATTGCTCGCCCTCATGAAACCAGATGTCACCGCGAGAATCCTTGGCGAAATGGCCCGCACAGATAATGGCTCGGGAAATGCTTCGATGGCTGCCAGGGCGGCACAACTGAGCGATCAGTTGCGTCTCCTCAAGCAGGATCAAAACAACTAATGACCAGCCAGTTCTCCAGTCCACAGCTTCCTCGCCCCTCCCTCGCGGACACAAACCGCAAGCAAAGGGCAGATTTTGCCGATTTCACTTCCCGGCAAAATCCCGATACCGCTTCGTCATTTGAGAATTTCATCAAAAAGCAGAATGACGAACGCGATCGTCAGGAACAGGACTTGGAGACGACCTCTGCCAAAAAACAGAAAAAAGCCGCCGAAGACGCTGCTGCCAGCGCGGTGTTTACCGCCCCGCCGAAAAACACCGCTCTTCTTGCAAGCCCGGATTTAAATTTCATGCCTGTTGCCTCGAAGCGCTTGAATTGGAATCAAAACTCCGCGAATAGCGGCGATGGGTTTTCTGAAAATTTTGCCCTAAAAAATCAGGCAGCTTCCAAAAAACGGGAATCCGACTCCCTTAAACTTTCTGACGCGGCTTTTGAAAAGAAGACCTACACGGATGCCCTGAAATCGGCAGCTTCCGATGGCGCAAAAAACGCAACACAGGACCCCAGTGGCATGGAAAATGCTACGTCAGAGGATGAGATGATTTCACTCAACTCCAACGACGGTGGGACCCAGCAGAATTCAGCAAACAAGCTGAATACCGTAAGTTTTACCGAACGCGGCATGATTGCCCCGACGTCGGACATGGAATCCCATTCGGAATCGTCTTTGAATCAAGGAGCACTGACTACCTCGATCGCCTTTTCGACAAAAATGTCCAGCAAGAGCGCCCGCTCCGCAGAGGCTTCGGCGGTTTTGAAGAATCTCAGCGTCGAACTTGAGAAATTTAAACAGACCGGCAAATCTCGGATGGAGCTGGATCTTCAGGTGAGCGAAACCGAGACCGTAAAAATCCGCCTCCACCTGCGCGGAAATGAAATTCGCAGCACATTTATCACCGAGTCGCTGGAACTTCGTGAGGCCTTGCAAAAATCTTGGCCGGAATTTGCTCAAAACAACCGCGACAAAGGGTTTCGATTTGGCGATCCTTCTTTCCAAAATCCCTATTCACAGAACGAGTCTTTTGCCCAAAAACGGGACAACCAACGCAACGCCATGGAAGAACAAGCTTCCCCGATGGTCTCAGCCAGACCGCTCACCAACCGGAAAACCACCACAAACGAAAGCCCGACCAGCAGAGTTTCTCTTTGGGCATAAGGTTTCTTTATGACAATTCCATCCACAACAGCACCTACCAAAGATCCTATCACAGGACTCGCAATGAATGCCAACGCCGGTAAAAAATCTCTTGGCGCGGATGATTTCATGAAGTTGCTTACGACGCAACTGACTGCGCAGGACCCCATGAATCCGATGAAGGATACGGAGTTCATTGCGCAAATGGCGAATTTTTCCTCATTGGAATCCATGCGCGGACTTTCGACCTCATTTGACTCCTTTGCCGCCGAACAAAAACTCACCTCGGCCCCGGCCTACCTTGGACGTCAAGTCACTATCAAGGATTCCGCCGGAGATATAACTGGTGTTGTCGACGCGATCACTCTCAAAAATGGAATTCCTGCCGTCGTCATTGGAGGCAAAACCTACGAGACCAAGCTTATTACGGGTATCACGACCCCGCCGCCTCCGGCACCAGTTGTGGCAGCCAACACAACAACGTCCGCAACCTCAAATTCCCCACTTTAAAATTTAACCTATGGCACTTCTCAACTCATTTGCTACCGGCGTTTCAGCCGTCAAAACGTTTGGCAAGAGCCTTGAAGTTATTGGCGACAACGTTGCCAACGTGAATACTACGGGATTCAAAGGATCTCGCGTTACCAATCAGGATAATTTCAGCGACACTCTCCAATATGCGACCCCTGCCAACGGAAACATTGCAGGCAAAAACGCCATGCAGTTTGGACAGGGCAGCAGCATCGCCAGCGTCAGCCAATCCTTCACCCAAGGCGCCCTCAGCACAACGGGTGGCCCTGCCGATCTTGGCATCTCGGGCAAAGGATTTTTCAAAGTCCAGAATCCTGCGACCCAAGAATTTTTCTATACCAGAGCGGGCGATTTCCGGTTGGATGATGCTGGGAATATGCTCACCAATAATGGACTTAATGTGATGATGGCGGCAGGTCCGGTGGTCATCCCACCAAAGAATGGAACCAACGACCTCCAATCCTATAAAGTCGACAAGAATGGCGAAGTTGCCGCTTACTACGCCAACGGAACCGGATCCATACCAATTGGTCAGATTCTTTTAACCACATTTGCCAATCCCAACGCTCTGGAGCGCATGTCCCAGAACATTCTTCGCAATCCCGGAGGAGAGGCCGGTGGAGTTGGCGCAGCAGGAGCCACAGAAGCCACCGCCGCCACGGCCACGCTTGCGGGGGACATCGTTCAAGGCTCCCTCGAACTTTCCAATGTGGATCTCACGCAGCAATTCTCCGATCTTATCGTTGCGCAGCGTGCCTTCCAAGCTGGCTCGCGTATCATCACCGTTTCGGATTCGATATTGGAAGAAGCCGTCAACCTCAAACGTTAAACTCTAAAAAACAAAACCATGGCAGCAAAAGACGACACAGACACACTCGGTTCAACACCTCTCGTTCCAAAAAAAGCAGGAAACCCACTCATCCCGGTTATTGCCGTGGTGGTTTTAGTTCCCGTCCTTTGCTATGGAGTGATGGATTTTGTAATCATTCCCAAGCTGAAATCGGTTGCGGGAAGCGCTCCGGCGGCAGCTCCGGCCCAAGGCGCGCCCAAGAAAAAAGAAGGCGGCGGTCACGGCGGCAAGGAAGCAGCTGCAAAGGACGCCGAGTTCGGCCTCATTATGGTCAACCTGTCCGGCAGTGGAAGTTCCCGCTACTTGCGCACAAACTTTTTTATTAAAAGCAACGATGCAAAAATTGCCGAAATCATAAAAGAAAATCAGCCCGCCTTGCGCGATGCGGCGATCATGGTTCTTTCCGCTCAAACTCCCGCTGGTCTTGAAAACAACGGACGCGACATCGTGCGTAAGGCACTTATTTCCCAGTTCAACCGAGTTCTCGGTGGGGAAGTCGTTGACCAAATTTATTTCTCCGAATTTGTCATTCAGTAATTTTCGCAAAACCCTTCACCTCTAATGGCTGAAACTCTCAATCAATCCGACATTGATCGCCTTCCGGCAGAAGCCTCCGGTGCTCCGGTTTACCGCTTCGATGGAACGAGATTCGAAGGGCCGAACCAGGCTACGCCTCAGGCTTTTGATTTTCGGACTCCAATTTTATTAGCGGAAGCAGAATTGCGGCGTATCCGCGCGCTGCACACTGGGTTTATTTCGACGATCTCTGCGCGGTTTTCATCTCTTCTCCGGGCCGACATGAGCCTGAAACTCACGCAACTTGTCACGACCCCCTATGGCAAATTTGCGGAGACCATGAAAAATCCGACGCACGTTTCCCTTTTCAAGGTCGACCCGCTTCCCGGCATTGGCATTTTGGAAATCAATCCACGTCTCGCAATCAGCATGACCAACCGCATGCTCGGAGGACGCGGAATTTCAGGAGATGAAGAACGTCCGCTCACAGAAATTGAAATCGCCCTCCTTGAAGAAATTGTCGACATCATCGTTCAAGAGTGGAGCCGCCAATGGAGAAGCGAACGCCATCTCACCGGTCGCCAAATCGGCCACGAGAATAATCCCCGGTTTTTACAAGCGTGCTCTCAGGACACTTTGATGCTGGCTGTCAGCATTGAGGCTCTTGCCGGCGATAACGTGGAACAAATTCAATTGGCCGTTCCTTACAACATGATTGAGCCAATCATGAAGAGCCTGCAAGCCGCTAGCAAGCGGGACTCTGATGTTCAGCCGGAAATCAAGCCCCAGCAGTGGCGCAATTCCTATAATCAAATTTCCGTTCCGCTCATCGCGGACTGGCAAGTTCCCAGTGTTTCCTTGAGCGATGTGCTCCGCTTGCGCGTGGGCGACGTCATGGAAATGCCCAAATCCACCCTAGCCAATACCCGTGTCCGCATTGCCAATGCCCCACGTTTTACAGCCCAAGCGGGTTGTGAAAATGGCCATGTCGCCATCCAAATCAGTTCCGAAATCCAAACCGCAAATAAAGTATGAGCTCCCTTACCGACGCCAAAAATCTCAATGTCATCCTTGACGTCAAAGTTGATCTGACCGTTCGCATCGGTTCCTGCATGCTCCCGATGAGAGATGTTGTAGAACTCAGCGAAGGCGCCGTTCTTCAACTTGATCAACTGGCCAGCGAACCCGTGGGACTCTACGTCAACGACAAGCTCATCGCCCGAGGGGAAGTTGTTGTCGTGGAAGAAAACTTCGGCATCAAAATCACCCAGATCGTCGGAGAACCGGCATGAGGAATCGTGCGTGGAGGTTTGCCTTAACGGCGATCCTCGCGTGCCTCTGCTCTATGGCGGTTATGGCCGCCGATCCTGATCCCTCGCCCGAGGGCGCAGAGGTAACGCCTCCCAAAAACTCCAGCCCATCTAATTCCTTGGGATCATTTGACTCCAAGGCTCCGAGCCCGGGATTGGATGAACTGGGCCGAATGATGGGATATATCCTTCTTTTCGGAGCAGTGGCTGTTGCTGGTTTCTATTTTTTAAAAAATGGCTTTGCCTTCAATCTAAACCGTTCGAATGAACCCAAAAAACTACAGGTTTTGGAAATGAGATCTCTCGGAAATAGGCAATTTTTGCTGGTCGTTGGTTACGAGGAACAAAGATTTCTTCTTGGGGTAACACCCGGGAAAATTGACTACCTTTGCACGCTGGATTCAACCGGTGGCACAACACGTGATTTTGGAGCCATGATGGAAGATGTCATTAAAAAGGAGATAAAATCGTGAAATCCTGCCATTTCTTTTTCAGGAAAGCGCTGACCGTTTGCGCCATGATCTTTTTGTTGGTCATTAATGCCAACGCTCAAAGCACCCAGCGCGGCAACGCGCCAGCGATCAGTCCGATCTCACCCAGTGCGCCAGTGCCGCCGACTGCTCCTGTGGCTCCGACCGCGCCTCGAGCCCCGACTGTCGCTGCGCCAAATGCTCCGATTGTCAATTTCCAGATCGGCAACGGAAACGAACGCCAGAATTTAAGCACCGCCATCCAAATCGTTGTTGTGATGACGCTGCTCACGCTGGCACCGTCATTAATCATGTTGATGACGAGTTTTACGCGAATCGTCATTGTTCTGGGCTTTGTGCGAACCGCATTGGGCGTTCCAAGTGCCCCTTCGAATCAACTCTTGATTGGCATCTCGCTGTTTGTGACGTTTTTTATCATGACGCCTGTTTGGAATCAAATTAATGATCAGGCACTTGCTCCCTACATGGCCGAACAGATCAACTCCAACGAGGCCATGGATCGTGCCATAGCTCCACTCCGAACATTCATGCTGCGCCAAACACGGCCGGCCGATGTGGATTTCTTTTTGGACCTCGCTGGCATGGGACAAACAAATGTCAATGAACTTCCTATGCGTGTCGTTCTTCCGGCTTATGTGATTAGCGAGTTGCGCACCGCCTTCCAAATGGGATTTTTAATTTTCATCCCATTTCTGGTAATTGATTTCCTTGTGGGATCAACACTTATGGCAATGGGAATGATGATGATGCCACCGACCATGGTGGCATTGCCGTTGAAATTGCTTTTATTCGTTCTCGTCGATGGCTGGCAACTGGTGATTCGTTCGCTTGTGCAAAGTTTCGGATTATGAATCAAGAAACGGCCATTGAAATGCTTCGCGCATTAATTACAGTTTCCTTGCTGGTTAATGCCCCGATTATCGGAGCGGCCGTCATTGTTGGCGTGGTGGTCAGCCTCATCCAAGCTGTCACCAGCATCCAGGAACCAACCCTGAGCTTTGCTCCAAAACTCATTGCGGTTGGAGCGGTTATTATCATCGGATCTCCTTGGATTATTCGCCAGTTGATGCAGTTTACTATTTTCTTCATTAACAAAATGCCGGAAATGGCCAGATGATCACGATCAACATCGAGGATATCTATCCCGGTATGCTGATTTTTTTGCGGGCGTCCGGGCTTTTTTTAACCATGCCGGTATTTTCTGCCTCCATGATCCCCAGCACGGTGCGCATAGCGATTGCCGCCTCGCTGGCTTATTTGATGGGCCCGCTTTTTGGAAATTTCGGGGGCATTCCAAACCATTGGTTCCCATTTGTCGTGGTCGTCTTGGAGGAAGTCATTGTCGGCATCATTATGGGATTTGCGGTCCGATTCTTGCTCTACGCTCTGGAACTGGCTGGAGAAATTATTTCCATCCAAATCGGAATTTCCATGAGCACCAACATCGATCCTTTCAGCCGCAACTCGGCAACCCCCGCCAACACGATGCTGTATTCCTTTGGCACTGTAATTTTTTTGGTAACCGGATCTTACAAATACTGCCTCGTCGCCTTTCGTAGGAGTTTTGAAATTTTCCCACCAGGTGGAATTTTTTACGCCAACACACTGGATACTGTCATCGCTCAGAGTTCGAAAATTTTCGTCTTGGCCCTTCAAATTGGAGCGCCAATTTTGGCCATCAGTTTTTTGGTGAATATGTGTTTCTCGGTTCTCGGACGCGCCTCCCCCAGCCTCAATGTGTTCACACTGAGTTTTCCAGTTCAAATTTTTGCCGGCCTGACCGTGTTTTCGATGACACTTGGGCTGACCCTGCAATATATCCTGCGCGATATGCAGCAACTTCCCGAGCTAATGCTCCACTTTTTGCGTTGATCCATGGCTGAACACAACGACAACGCAACAGAGAAACCAACAGCCAAAAGGCTGGGTGACGCCCACAACAAAGGACAATTTGCCCAGGCACCTGAAGTTCAAGTTGTTGCTGGATTGATTGCCAGTTATTTTGTCATGCTTTTCGCCATTCGAGGCCAAGCACAACAAATCAGCGAATTCACAATCGCTCTCTTTGGAAATCTGGAAAAATATCAAATCATCACGAGCGCCATGCAGCACTGGACGGCCCTTTCGTTCATGATGCTATTTGGCCTTTTATTTCCTGCTTTGGGATGCTCAATCCTGGCAGGCGTGATAGCAGGAGGTTTTCAAAGCCGCTTTCAATTAACTCCCGAAGTATTAGGCCTGAACTTGGATAAACTTAATCCCGTTTCAGGATTTGGACGCGTTTTTAGCAAAGCTGGCGTTCTTAAAATGTTCCTCGACATGGCCAAGTGCGCCATCGTGGCATCGCTCATTTATAGCGGGGTGAAGGAAATTCTTGCCGACCCGATCTTTTTCACCCCAGTGCCTCTCTTCCGCTTGGGGGTATTCATCTATGATTCCACGCTGATCCTCTTCTTCCGGCTTGCGCTGGCCATGGGCGGACTGGCCGTCCTGCACTACGTTTACCAACTGCGTAAAACCGAGAAAGACCTGATGATGACCCGTCAGGAAGTCCAAGACGAAAACCGTCAAGCCAGCGGCGATCCAAAAGTCAAAGCGGCGCAAAGGGCCATGGCGCGGCGTTTGCTTCAAAAACAAATGCTTGCCGACGTCGTTAAAGCCGATGTAATTATCACGAACCCGACTCACTATGCCGTCGCACTCAAATACGAACGCGGCGTGGATGCGGCACCAGTCATCCTAGCCAAAGGACAAAATCTTTTTGCACAACGAATAAAGTCCATTGGAAGTAAACATGAAGTTCCTACCGTTGAAAACAAACCCGTCGCCCGAGCGTTGTTCAAATTCGGCGAAGTTGGCAAACCAATTCCCGCCCAACTCTATCAAGCGATTGCGGAAATCCTAGGCTACGTCTATCGCACGCACCGCTATTATTTCCATCAACTTAAAGCCCGCCGTCTGACAACCTAAACATGGCCACAACCTCAAATACTCCGAGTTCCAGATTCAATTGGCGCGAGCTAATGAAGCACTCGGATCTTGTTTTTACGCTGGGACTATTTGGCATTATTCTTCTCCTAGTTTTACCGGTTCCGACATGGTTGCTGGATTTCCTCCTCACCGTGAACATCGGCATTTCGATGATGATTTTATTAGTCATCATCTATGTGAAAGACCCTCCGGAGTTTTCGAGTTTTCCGACCATTCTTCTTGCTGTAACGCTCTTGCGTTTGGCCCTCAACATCGCCTCGACCCGACTTATCCTGCTGGACGGCTATGCAGGTCATGTGATCGAAGCGTTTGGAAATGTGCTCATCCAGGGCAACTACCTCGTCGGCGCGGTAGTCTTTATCATATTGGTGGTGATTAACTTCGTCGTTATCACCAAGGGCGCCGGCCGTATCGCGGAAGTGGCTGCCCGATTCACTTTGGACGCCATGCCCGGAAAACAAATGGCGATCGATGCGGAATTAAATGCCGGCATCATCGATGAAATGACGGCCACATCGCGCCGCGCCAAAGTGCAAAAAGAAGCGGACTTCTATGGCGCGATGGACGGTGCCAGTAAATTCGTCCGAGGTGATGCCGTCGCGGGCATCCTCATTACCCTCGTCAATATTATTGGCGGCTTCGGTATTGGCATGCTGCAAAAAAACATGTCACTCGATCAAGCCCTGTCCAAATACACTCTGCTCTCGATCGGTGATGGCCTTGTCTCTCAAGTTCCCGCCCTGATTATTTCTGTTGCTGCAGGTCTCCTTGTGACACGAACGCAAGGCGAAAGCAGTATGGGCGGACAAATCGGCCAACAACTGAGCGCCTACCCGCGTGCCGTAACGATTGCCGCAGGCCTGATCGCCGCGATGGGACTTGCTCCCGGCATGCCTGCCGCTCCATTTTTTGTCTTGGGTGGAATTACTGGCTTCATGGCCTATCTCCTGAACAAAAAAAACGATACCAAATCAGGAACGAAAGGCCCGCTCGCTCTGCCCTCTCCTGGAGGAAAGGGAGGCGCCGCAGGATCACCCCAAGGCCAAGGTGGAACTGGACCAGACAACAAAGGACCGGAAGATTTCCACAAACTCATCGAAACCGACGTGCTCTCGATCGAGGTGGGCTATGGTCTTCTCCGTCTCGCCGATAAAACCCAAGGCGGCGACCTACTGGATCGTATAACGGGCGTTCGGAAAGGCTTTGCACGCGACAACGGCATGGTCATTCCCCCAATTGCGATTCGCGACTGTCTGGAAATCGAACCGAACGACTACCGTTTCATGTTGCGCGGAAAAGCCGTGGCTCAAGCGTCCGTCATTCCCAACCGCTGGCTGGCTATGAATGTGAGCGGCAGTCAGGTGAACCTCAGAGGCGTTCCCACACGTGAGCCGGTTTTTGGAATCGAAGCCGTCTGGATTGCCGAAGAGGAAAAACGCACCGCAGAAATCAATGGCTACAGCGTGGTCGATGCGGTTTCTGTGCTGATAACCCACCTCGCAGAAACCCTCAAACAATTTGCCCATCTCATTCTGAGCCGTCAGGAAGTCCAAAGCCTCATCGACCGCGTTAAGGAATCCAATCCCGCACTCATCGCCGAACTTCTGCCCGATCTCGTCAATCTCGGCATTATCCAACGCATCCTCCAAAGCCTCTTAAGGGAAGGTGTCCCCATCAAAAATCTGCCACTCATTCTCGAAACGATCGCCGATTACGCCCCAGTTACAAAAAATCCCGACGAACTCGCCGAACAAGTCCGCAAGCGACTGGGAACTTATTTTGTCAGCCAATACGAAGCCGAGCCCGGCCTTGTAAAAGCCATCACTATCGATCCGAGGTTGGAACAAACCCTCATCACCCGCATTCAGCGCTCCCACTTTGAAACCACGCTCGCTCTGGACGCAAACATGGCTCAATACCTTCTGCGCGAACTCAACATCCGCTCGAACTCCATGGCGGAACAAGGGCTTTCGCCAACCGTCATCGTTAGCGCCGAACTTCGTCTGGCATTCAAGCGCTTCTTTGAACCCTCTCTCCCGAAACTCAATGTTCTGGCCTACCAGGAATTGCCTTCTCAAACCGAAATCCAAAATATCGGAATCATAACGCCACCGATCTCGGAACCCCAGCAAGCCGTCGCCTAACCCGCCCGGCACACCTCCCCCAATCGGCAGTTTTTTCCCACAGTTGAGTGTCCCCATCCCAAGAGTTTGGACAGAATGGACAAAATTTACGGGATTAAGTTTTCAAGACAGAATGAAAGAATTAACATGATTTGCAGGAATTATTTATACCCATTAGCTGCGACACAAAATGAGCACAAATATTTTATGATAAACCTTTTCTTCTCTGTGGCCTCCGTGAACTCTGTGGCTAATTCTGCTTTATTCGAAATCAAAGAGAAGATGAACAAAACCGCCACCCATTCAAGCTGAGCATTGAGTTTAATTTTATACGCAATCTATTCTCAATCTTAGACCTCCGTGTTCTATGCGGTCAATATATCAGGAATGAACCTTCACCCTTAAAAAATATGGCGCAAAAATTGCTGTGAGGAGTAGGTTTTTTACGAGATTCGTCCGTTTCAAATGCAATATTTCACGCTCATTGGAGGCTTTTTAGGTTTTGTTCTCACTCTTGTGGTGAGCCTGTTATCCCAAAAGGATCTGAGCACCTCCGTGTTCAATGCAACGATCGGCTGTGTGATTACTGGATTTCTCTTCCGGGGCTTTCGTTTTATTGCGGAATACTGCGCCAAGCAGGTTGTCGCCGAACGGACGCGAATCCGCGATGAAGAGGCCGCTGCCGAGGCCGCGGAAGCAGAGGCCGCCGCGAATCCTCCCTCTGAAACCAATCCAGAAAACGAGTCCTCCACCCCCGCATAACTCATGCCGCAACTCGCCGAACAAGCATCCCGCCTCAAGCCGATTGACCCCAGAAAACTTTCTGCGGCGTGGCGCGCTTACGGCGAGGCCTCCCAGTCCGACGAGGATATTCTAAAAAGCCATCTTCCTCTCGTGCGATCCGTTGTGGACCGCATGAAAGCAAGCCTTCCGCCCAGCGTGGATATCGACGACCTTTACAGCGTCGGACTCCTCGGGCTCATCCAAGCTCAGCGCCGCTTCGA
>JBEIMO010000046.1:0-11325 GCA_040378625.1 Verrucomicrobiia bacterium
CAAACTGCGGATCGATCCTCAACTACGGCTGGCTGCACAGCCCAAACGTGCCCGGCCAATGGTCTGCGGTGGAATTAAAATCCCTGATCCAAAAGAGCCGGTCCTAATCGGTTTTTTGAGGATTTTTAAAATTCGAAATCCAACCCGAAATCCACCGCCGGAGCGGAGTGGGTGATTGCGCCCACGGAGATGAAATGAACCCCCGTTTCGGCAATGGCTCGGACGGTTTCCAGATTCACCCCGCCACTGGCCTCGAGTTGAATGTGCGGCGGACATTGGCTTACAGCCTCACGCAGCGCATCAAGGGACATGTTATCCAGCATCACGACATCCACACCGCGAAGCTGAAAAAAAGCAAACGCCTGCTCGAGTGTATCCGCTTCGAGTTCCACACGAATCCCGGGATTCGCGGCCCGCGCACGGTCGATCATTTGCTGAAGGGTCGAGGGATCAAGCCCTGTGGCGAGGTGATTATCCTTCACCATGAACATATCGTAGAGCCCGATGCGGTGATTCCTCGCTCCAGCAGCAGCGACCGCCGCTTTTTCCATCTTGCGCATGCCTGGAGTGGTTTTGCGGGTATCCAGGATTTGTGCGCGAGTGCCTTTCACCGCCTCCACGTAACAATGCGCGACTGTGGCAACCCCAGAGAGTTGTTGGATGAAATTTAGCGCCGTGCGCTCGGCCGTGAGAATCGAGGCTGCACAGCCCTCAACGGTCAAAATCTTGTCCCCTTTAGAAAACACATCTCCGTCGCGCTGATGGATGGTTTTTTTGAGAGATGGGTCGATGCGTTTAAAAACTTCGGCAGCCACATCAACGCCCGCCAAGCATCCCTTCTGACGCGCCACAATGACGGCTTTCGCCTGTGCGCCCTCACGGGTGAACCAACGCGATGAGATATCGCCGGGTCCGATATCCTCCGCCAGCGCCAGATCAATGATGTCCGGCCGCTGCTCACTCATAATCCGGGCAGCAGGCCTTGCGATGGAAGCGAAACGTTAGAAACGGGAGGCAAATCGAGCAACTGACGCTGCCAATTCATCAATGCCGCAGCATTAATATCCGCCGCCGTTGCTTCCAGAGCGGCTCTGGGCGCTATAATGGGAGGATCGAGCTTCAAGGATCCCGCGACGCGATCGCGAATTTTTTTGAGAGCTTCGCAGCGGTCGATTTGTTCCTTCGAGACCCTCTTGCGTTTCACCTTTTCCATTTTTGGCCATTCCGCTTCGGGAATTTGCAAAGCAAGCGCCAAGACGACATCGAAACTTTTGCGACGACGCCCGTTCATGCGCGGCGTGGAATAGGCCCCGCCTTCCGCAGCCTGTGCGGCCACGCGCAGCATGTCCTCATTGCCGATCACATGAAATGGCGGACGATCCCAGCCTTTGGCTTCGGAATCCCGCCAGAACCAGAGCACGCGCAAAATAGCCTGAGCGCGGGGCGACAACGCGGATGATCCGCTGATGCGCCAGACCGTATTGTCATCACGTTCCTTAACTTCGCGGGTGGTTGCAATCATTCGGTCGCGGGATTCCAAAAACCAATCCCAACGCTCCAGACGGCGCAACTCGGACTCCAGATCATCCGCAATTTCAAAAAGGTAACGGGTGTCGTTGAGAGCGTATTCCACCATTTCCGAAGGCAAGGGACGGATCGCCCAGTTCGCTTTTTGGGAGGCTTTGGAGAGAGTGATCCCAAATCGTTCCTCAACCAACGCAGCCAAGCCGAGAGCGGCTTTTCCACAAAGGCGAGCGGCGATCATTGTATCAAAAAGATCGACCGGCTCAAAACGTCCAACCCGCCGCAAGAGCCGCAAATCATAATCCGCGCCGTGGAAAACCAGACGACGGGAGCAAACAACGTCGAAGAGTGCCTGCAATTCCAAACCAGAAAGCGGATCGACCAGCCAGTTGTTGCCAGCGGCTCCGACCTGAATCAGACAGACTTTTTCAAAATAGCAATGCAGGCTGTCCGCCTCGGTGTCCAACGCAATGCGGTCACACGCGGAAAGCTGATCCAGCAATTCCTGAAGAGCCTCGTTGTGGGCGATCAAGGCTCGGCGATGAATTTTTCAGCCGGAGGAACTTCCCCGGCATGACGCGCACGCGGTTCGCGCACCTGAGTCGTTCCATCAGTCGGAATACTGACAAACGGTCCACCGGCCAATGGCGCAGGTTCACTGAATGCCAATCCTGCCACCTCGCTGTGCTTTCCCTGCAGAGGAAAATCCTTGCGCAGCGGATGAAACGGATAGCCCTCCCACATGAGGATGCGGCGGAGGTCAGGGTGATCCACAAATCGAATCCCCATCATGTCGTAAATTTCGCGCTCATGCCAATTCGCGGTCGGCCAGATATCCGATACCGTTGGAGCTTGGCAATCATCCTCACTGACAGTGGCTTTGAGTCGCAGATGAACACCATCCCTTATCGAATAAATCTCATAAACCAGCTCAAAGCGGGGCTCGTTGCCGAAATGGTCAATACTCGAGACATCGACCAGATAGTTGAACCCGAGCGTATCGCGGGCGTAGAGGCAGATTTCACGCAGGGCGGAAAGTTGAATGGTGAGCGATGTTTCGTCGCGAAACCGAGCTTCGCTCAATACAGCGACTGGGAATGCCTCGCGGAGTTTTTGGGAATAGTCGCTCATATCGATTCAAGAAGTTCTTTTTTCTGATCCTCGACCGCATGCTCGCCCATGATTTTTTTCTGAAGGCGCATGAGTCCGTCGAGAAGTGCTTCCGGGCGCGGCGGGCAGCCTGAAATATAGACATCCACAGGAATCAAATGGTCAATGCCCTGCAGAACGGCGTAGCTACGATACATACCGCCAGACGAGGCGCAGGCGCCCATGGCGATGCACCATTTCGGCTCGGGCATCTGATCCCAAATGCGTTTGACCGCAAGGGCCATCTTGTAGGTCACCGTGCCGGCCACGATCATGACGTCCGCCTGGCGAGGTGAAAAACGCATCACTTCCGCGCCGAAGCGGGAAATATCAAATCGGGAAGACGAAGCGGCCATGAGTTCAATCGCACAGCAGGCCAACCCCATCGGCATTGGCCAAAGCGAATTGCTGCGCATCCAATTGATGGCGGCATCGACCTGCGTAAAGATCACGTTCCCTTCGATCTTGGCATCGTATGCCACCGGGCTTTGTGTGTTTGACATGGCAGCAAGGGTATTTTCAGATTGCAGGTCGGCAAGCGGAAAGTGAGGGATTTTTATTCCGCATCCCAGAGGATGAGCCACAGAGGGCGCCAAGGGCACAGGTCAAAAAATGGTAATCAGCAAAAGGATAGTATCTTTTTTTACAGATTTCAAAATCCATAAATCATTCCTTACAATCTACTAAATTATAAATTCTTCCTAAAAACTCGAGTTCTCGTTTACCCTAAATCACGAAAACCGCACTTTGGGAAATGTTTTGAGGTGTTCCCTAACCTCCGAAGCAAAAAACCCGCCAAATTCGGATTGTTTTTTTTCGCTGATGCCTTCGAGAAAGCGTAGCGCCGAAACAGTGACTGGATATTCCCGAGCCATATGTCGCAGCGTGTTGTCCCCAAAAATGGCGTAGGCTGGAATTCCCCGTTCGTCGGCCAAACGCTTCCGCACCTTGCGCAATCGGTCGAAAAGCGCCTCGTCGCACGCGATTTCGCCGGCGCGCGGACTCGTGGATTTTTTTGCAGCCATGGCTTTCGTAAGCGTGATAACGCGGCGCGATTTTAAGGCTTCAAGCCCCTCATCCGTCAGCGCAATGGTCGGAAATTGTCCCTTCTCCTGCTCCAGCAAACCGGCCCGCAGAAGCTCACGACCGATGGCGCCCCACTCCGAGCGGGTGAGATCCTTGCCGATGCCGTAAGTGCTGAGGTGATCATGCCTCCAGCGCCGGATTTTCTCGGTCGCGGCTCCCGTAAGAATTTCGATGAGATGATTCATCCCCACTCCGAATCCCCCGCCTTGGCGAACACGATAGACACAGGAGAGAAGTTTCTGCGCTTGCGTCGTTGCGTTGTAGGTTTCACGCGGTTGCAGGCAATTGTCGCACGAGGAGCAATTCGGTTCGTTGTATTCCTCCGCAAAATAATTCAGCAACTCGCGGCGGCGGCAATTCGGACACTCGGCGTAGCGGAGCATGAGATTCAACTGGTCTCGGGCGATCTGCCGCTCCTTGGCGTTTGTCATCTCATCAATAAAATGCGTCTGCTTCGCAGCATCCCCGGCGCTGAAAAGCAAAACGCAATCCCCCGGCAATCCATCGCGTCCAGCTCGCCCGGTTTCCTGATAGTATCCTTCAATGTTTTTTGGGAGGTCGTGATGGATGACCCAGCGGACATTGGGCTTATTGATTCCCATGCCAAAGGCGATCGTGGCGCACATGATCCGTGTTTCATCGCGAATGAAGAGTTCCTGATTTTGCGCCCGTTCTTTGGCGGTCAACCCGGCATGGTAGGGCAAAGCGTCGAATCCTCGGTCGCTGAGGCTCTCCGCCACACGATCCGCCGTCGCCCGCGTCGCACAATAGACGATCCCGCTATCCATCGGCCGCCGCCGGATGAAGTCGATAATTTGTTTGAGCGGCTGATCCTTCGGCAACACGCGGTAGGAAAGGTTCGGACGGTTGAAGCTGGCCACAAAAACCGCAGGGTCTTTGAGCTTGAGGTGGCGAACTATGTCCTCCCGCACGCGCTCGGTGGCAGTGGCCGTGAGAGCCATCACAGGCACATCCGGCAATAACGCGCGCAACTTCGAAATCTGGCGGTATTCCGGGCGGAAATCATGCCCCCATTCGGAAATACAATGGGCCTCATCGATGGCGATCGCCTGGATATTCCAGCTGAGAAGATTTTCACGCCAATGGTCGAGTAATAGACGCTCCGGCGCGGCGTAGAGCAGTCGAAACTGGCCCTCGTGAAGCGCGCGCAGACGAGATTTTGTTTCTTTGACGCCGAGCGACGAGTTGAGAAATGTCGCGGGAATTCCGGCCGTATCGAGCTGGCTCACCTGATCCTTCATCAGGGCGATCAGCGGAGAAACAACGAGCGTGAGACCACTCCGAAGCGTCGCGGGCAATTGAAAGCACAGCGATTTACCACCTCCGGTTGGAAGCAGTGCAAACGCATCCCTGCCCGCCAAGGACGCCTCGATCAACTCCCGCTGCATAGGGCGGAATTCATCGTAACCGAACGAGGTTTTGAGTGCGTGGCGGAGGTTGTCCATTTTGGCGTGCCGAGGAAGTTCCACGAGACGCGGTTGGTAATCGAGCCGATTTTGATGAAAATAAAATCATCCAAGGCCTAGTCCCCTATAAATTGTGGAAAATTCTCAAACTCCCGTTAAATTGCGGGAAATGACTCGCCGTCTGGCATTGAAGCATGGCATGGGAGCCCTCGCCGCCTCTGTGGCGCTCCCCCTGATGGCATTTTTCACGCCCTCCGCCCAAGGCTCGGAGGCTGATTTCCTGATTCCCGAGGAATTTGCAAAGCCTGTCAAAATCCATCTCGACGCACGTTCCGAGAAAAAAGCCGAAGCGATCGTGGGGTATCTGCAGGCATTATTTGAGGAAGAATACGAAGGCCCCGACAAAGCTCTCGAATCCAAGCGACGAGTGCTATTTTTTGACCCGGAATTCACCGCGCTGGCTGTGGAAATCGCGCAGCACCATCTCCGCCGAGGACAAGTTCCCGAGGCGATTTCCGTTTTGAAGGATGCCGCGAAAGGTGCTCCTAACAATACCGCTCCGATTCTCGCGCTCTCAGCGATCTATCTTCGCCAACTCCAAAAACCCGCTCTGGCTGAAAAATTCGCTCTTCAGTCGCTTTCCGCGAATCCCGATGAGGCGCTCACCTACTCGATCCTGTGCGAAATCTACAGCACGACGGGACAATTCCAAAAAATCGATCCCCTTTTGCAGAAAGCCTCCAAGCGGGAAAATACCAAATACGAATTCTGGCTCGGGCTTGCGGAAATTCGCTTTCGCGATCTCGTCCGCACTCGTTCCAAATCAGGTGATGCGGGCGTTTCAAAAGTTATTTCCCTGCTCGAAAAAGCTTCGAAACTTGCAACCGAAAATCCCACAGCTCAGGCGCAGGTGGCCGATTTTTATGTTCTCTGCGGAGAACCGCAAAAGGCGGCCGACCTCTATAAAAAAGCGATGGAAAACCGGCCCGATCAGGAACTCCTTCGCGAGAAACTGGCGACCTGTTTGGTTCAATGCGGCCAGAGTGCTGATGCCATAAAAATTCTGGAGGACGTTCTTAAGAAAAATCCACTCAACCTCTCGGCCTACGACAACCTGGCAAGAATTCATCTGGAGTTGAATCATATGGCCGCCGCTCTTGCGAACATGCGTCAGGCGTTGATTCTTGCGCCGATTGATCCCCGCCGACATGAAGACATTATCCGCGTGAGTTTTCGTTCGGGCGACTCCGACGCCGCGCTGGCATTCGCCACAGAAGCGGAAAAGAAATTTCCCTACTTGGTGGGATTCACCCTTTTTCGAGCAATCGCACTGAGTCAAAAAAAACAATTCTCCGCCGCTTTGCTGGCTTTTGAGCGAACACTCGTCGATGCCTCAAACTCAAATCCCGAAATGCTCGATAGTGAATTTTTCATGAGCTACGGATCCACCGCCGAGCAAGCCGGCCTCCATAAAAAAGCCGCAGAACTCCTCCAGCGCGCGATTGTGCTGGATCCCATGAATGCGGCGGCATCGAACTACCTCGGCTACATGTGGGCGGATCTCGGTCAAAACCTCACTGAGGCGGAACGGTTGGTCCAACACGCTCTTCGCATCGATCCTGAAAATGCCGCCTACCGCGATAGCCTCGGCTGGGTGTGGTTCAAACAAGGACGCTACACGGAGGCTCTGGCAGAACTTCTCCGCGCCGCAGAAACGATCTCTTCACCGGACCCCGTTATTTTCGAACACATTGGTGACACCTATGAAAAACTGGGCAAGATCGCCGAGGCCGTCATGAATTGGAACAAGGCCCTCCAATTCGATTCCAACATTGCAGCCCTCACAGCCAAGATCGACCGCCATTCCGCCCGCGTTGTTCAAAAACCAAATCTGGATTCCGCCGGCAAGGCGAACCCCTGATCCGCAACGCCTACGGCCTACGCCGCTGCGGCCTGGATTTTTTTAGCAACCTCGCGGAACACTCCTGCAGCCGCGCTTTGAGGGTGGGCGGCGACAGCCGGACGCCCGGTATCACCCGCCTCACGAACCAATGGCTCAATCGGCACCTCGCCAAGCAATGGCACAGCCATCCGCTCGGCCTCACGGGATCCGCCACCTGTGCCAAAAATGTCGTAGCGTTTGCCATCACCCGGACACAGGAAATAGCTCATATTTTCAACGATCCCGAGCACCGGGACATTGGTTTTTCCAAACATCGCGGTCGCCTTGCGGGCATCAATCAATGCGACTTCTTGCGGCGTCGTCACAATGATCGCCCCGGAGAGAGCCACGGTCTGCACAATCGTAAGCTGGATGTCACCAGTTCCCGGCGGAAGATCGAGAATGAGGTAATCCAACTTTCCCCAGGCAACCTGACGCAAAAATTGCTGCGTGTAGCGAGTGACCATCGGTCCGCGGAGAACGGCAGGCGATCCATCATCCAAAAGAAAGCCCATCGACATCAAGGCCACGCCATACCGTTCGATTGGAATGATGCGATTCTCGTCGTCGGCGGTCGGACGCTCATTGCCGCCAAACATGAGAGCAATGCTGGGGCCGTAGATATCGCAATCGCACAATCCGACCTTGGCGCCCGATTCCGCGAGGGCCAGAGCGAGATTAGCGGCGACCGTAGATTTTCCAACTCCACCCTTGCCGCTGGCCACCGCAATGATGTGGCGCACCCCGTCGATACGCGCTGGCCCAGTGCTGCCGGTCGGCGCCGCTGGAGCCTGGATATCGATTTTTACATTCACGCGCCCCACGCCGGGCAGAGATCCGAGAACATTGGCCGCATCATCGCGAATGGATTTGGCAACGGCATTCTCCGTCGTCGAAATAACCAACTGCACATCGATGTCGGAACCATTCACGGTGATGTCGCGAACGAGGCCGAAAGAAACAATATCACGCGAAAAGCCGGGATACTTCACGGCCTTCAACGCTTCACGCAAGGAATCTTGGTTGATGGATGACATGGGCGGCATTGTGCATGGACGCAGCCCGCAGACAAGGAACTTGCTGGGATTTCCCGATTGCCTACCGTCAAAGGGGAAACTACGTTCAACGCGTCAGAGGCTATGGACTGCGGACAGGCGAACCCCGCCAGGGCAGGAATGCAGCAACGGTAGTCTGCTCCTCTTTGCCGTAGTCCTCTGACACTTTCCCTCGCCTTGACTCATGACGCTTGGATTATAGTGTGGAGAGATCAATGGCAACGGCTTCCCGTGAAAGTGTCCGCGGAACTCTGCATGAGTTTCTGGCTGGAAAAGGACTGCGTAAAACATCGCAGCGGGATGCCATTATCGAAGCCGCTTTTGCGACCAACGACCACTTCACCGCAGAAGAACTCCTAACCATGTCGCGAGCGATCGACACCTCGGTATCCCGCGCCACAGTCTATCGGACTCTCCCGATTCTTGTTGAGAGCGGACTCCTCCGCGAACTCGATCTCGGCGGAGATACGAAAATTTACGACCCGAATTTTTTAGAGCATCCGACGCACAACCACCTCGTCTGCGTGGATTGCAAAAAAATCATCGAATTTGAAGACCCCAATATGGAACTGCTCGAAAACTGCATCACTCGGCGCTTAGGATTTTCGCCCGCCAACAAGATGGTAAAGATCGAGGCGCACTGTGACGAATTCCAATCCCGGGGAACCTGCCGAAAACGCGACGAAGAAGAGAAAATTTAAAAACATCATGTGGAAAGGCCGATTTAAAGAGGAGCAATCCAACTTGCTCAAAAGCTATGGGGAATCCGTCAGCACCGATTGGCAACTCTACCGTCACGATATCCGTGGCAGCATTGCCCACGCCCGCGCCCTGCAAAAGGCCGGCATCCTCACCGCCGAGGAGTTTGAAAAAATCGAAAGCGGCTTAACTGGTATCCGTGCGGATATCGAAGCCGGTCGCTTTGAGTTCAGTGAGGACCTCGAAGATGTCCACATGAACATTGAGTCGGAATTGACCCGCCGCATCGGCGCGGCCGGCGCGAAGCTTCACACGGCGCGCAGCCGCAATGACCAAGTCGCCCTCGATTTTCGCCTCTATCTCCGCGATGCCGCTGCGGACCTCCAAAATCTCGTTCGCAATTTACAACGCGCGCTAACCGGCCTTGCCGATCGGCACCGTAACGCGATCATGCCCGGCTACACCCACCTGCAGCGCGCCCAACCGGTTTTCTTCGCCCACCACTTGTTGGCTTATGTAGAAATGCTGGATCGCGATGCCGGACGTCTTGCCGATTCTGCAAAGCGGATGGATTCGATGCCACTGGGATCCGGCGCCATCGCGGGATCAACCATCATTATCGACCGCGAATCAGTCGCCAAGGAACTCGGGTTTTCCAAAGTCACCACAAACAGCATGGATGCCGTGGCCGACCGCGATTTTGCCTGCGAACTCCTCGCCGCACTGGCCATTCTAGGCATGCACATTTCCCGCCTGAGTGAGGATGTCATCCTCTGGGCCTCTGCGGAATTTGGGTTCCTCGAACTCAGCGACCGACACACGACCGGATCCAGCCTCATGCCGCAGAAAAAAAATCCGGACATCGCTGAACTCGCCCGCGGCAAGACAGGACGTCTCTACGGCAATCTCATGGCCCTTCTCACCGTGATGAAAGGCCTTCCCCTCACCTACAACCGCGACATGCAGGAGGACAAGGAATCGGTTTTTGACTCGGTAAAAACCGCATCCGACACGCTTTCCATCCTCGCCGAAATGATGTCCGCTGCATCGCTGCGCGAAGCCAAGGCTCTCGAAGCCGCAGGCGACCCTCTGCTGCTCGCTACTGACCTCGCGGATCGCCTCGTCGAAGGCGGCGTGCCATTCCGCAAAGCGCATGAAATCGTTGGCGGACTCGTTGCCAAGGCTCAGGAAAAGAAAACCCCGCTTCATCTTCTGGATGCTTCGGAATTCGAAACAGCCTCGCCGGTCCTCACCCGATCGATTGTGGAAAAAACCTTCGACTTGAAAGCAGCCATGACCGCCCGCCGCGCGACCGGTGCCCCTTCTCCGGAAAATGTCGTCAGGGAAATCGCCCGCTGGCAATCGCAACTCGGCTGAGCAGGAATGAACCTCGAGAAATTTTTTGAATTCCGCAACCGCGGCGACGAGGCCAAACCATTCCTCGCGCACCTCGAAGACCTGCGCACCGTGGCCATAAAAATGGCAGCAGCCTTGGCGGTCGCCATGTTGGGTTGCTTCGTGTTTCGCAACGAACTGGCCTCCATCGTTCAGCATCCCCTCCTCACCGTTGACCCTCAACGCGCCGCCAACCTGCAATCCCTCGGCGTGGCGGATTCCTTCACGATTTCCATCGAACTCTCATTCTACGCAGGCATGGTTATCGCGTTTCCATTCCTGGTATTTTTTCTCGCCGAGTTCGTCCTGCCCGCGCTGACCGCCAAAGAGAAAACCATGCTGATCCCCGCGGCGCTCTTGGGTTCTGGATTATTTCTTGCCGGCGCCGCATTCAGCTACTTCATCGTCCTTCCGCAAACCTTGGAATTTTTCTTCAATGACGCCCGTTCAATGAACTGGCAGCCAACCTGGACGGTTCGAGAATATTATTCCTTCACCACCCAGTTCGTTATTTCCTTCGGCCTGGCATTCGAACTCCCGCTCCTCGTGCTTTTGCTGGTGAAGCTGGAAATTGTCGATCACGCCCTCCTCCAACGCACCCGAGCCTTCGCCGTCATCGTCATCTTCATCTTGGCTGCAGTTATCACCCCTACCTCCGACGTGCTGACCCTACTCCTCATGGGTGGCCCGATGTATGTGCTCTACGAAATCTGCATCGCCATCGCCTGGCTCATGAGACGAAACAAAACCAACAACGCCGTTTAAACCCCGCCCATTTTAAGGCAGCGGCGCGACGATCTTCGGAGGGGCATCCCCCGCATGACCCATTTTTTCCGGCGCGTCTAAAAAATTGCGGACTGCGGATTTTTGGTAGGGCCGGAGCGTCTCGACCCGCTGGAAGTTTGTGCAGCCATCTCTCTCAGCGCGGCGCGTCCGGAGGCCGGCGCCCTACCGAATATTGGAAACATTTAGTCGGCCCTTAAAAAGGGATTGATGCTGCAAATTTCGGATGTCCGGCGGGATTTTGGAGTAAAAATCGCAGCCAGTA
>JBEIMO010000047.1:0-11229 GCA_040378625.1 Verrucomicrobiia bacterium
AGAACGATTTCGTTCCCTGCATCGTTGCGAAGTGCATGGAGGGTTCCGCTAATGATGCAATAAAGATTTCCGTGGGAGACGTCCTGTTCGATCAGAACGGCACCGGGTTGAGCGATGTGGAACGTTCCATAGGAGCTAAGAGCATCCCGATCTTCTTGTTGAAGGTCGGAGACGAGTCCGATGGCTGGAAGCAGTGGGGCATTAAGTGACATTGCAATGGCTTTCCCAAAAAGAGAGAGCGATTGCAATATAAAATGCCTTATAAAATACGTTAATCCGCAGGTTTAAAATCCACCTGCTGTTTGAACATATCCACTCGATCCACGCAGACATTGATCATGTCTCCGACTTGATACGTCTTGCGTGTGCGGCGTCCGACAAGTCGCCCGTGAGCGGCATCGTGGACATAAAAATCCCCTTCCAGCGCAGAGATGTGAATCAGTCCCGTAAGGAGAAATTCCGGCAACTCGACAAAAAGGCCAAAATTGCGGGCCTCCATGATCATGGCTTGGAATTTTTGACGCTTTTGGCTTCCGGCTTGGATCTGGAAAAATTCGAGTTTTTTGAGTTTCACGGATTCGCGTTCCGCATCGGCGGCGGTTCGCTCTGTGGTTGAGATGTGTTCGGCAATCGTTCCCAATGCGCTGGAATCCGGTCCTGATTTGGTAAGACCCAATTGTCTCTCCAAAGCGCGATGAACGATGAGGTCACTGTATCGCCGGATCGGGCTGGTGAAGTGAGTGTAATCCGGTTTCGAGAGGCCGTAGTGGCCAAGTGGTTCAGGAAAATAGCGGGCGCGTTTGAGGCTCTTGAGCAGGGCGATGCGAACGGCGGCGGCGTAGGTTTTTCCCGTGAGACCAGCGAGAAGTTTTTGCAATTCGCGACGTTGGGTGAGGTCGCCGGCCCTGATGCCTTGCGAACTCGCAAATTCACGGAACTCGATAAGCTTGTCGGGATCTGGGTTTTCATGGATCCGGTAAAGCGCGGGTTGTTTGCGGTGCTTCAGTTCGCGAGCAACGAGTTCATTGGCGAGGAGCATGAGTTCCTCGATGAGTTGGTGGGAAATGTCGTTTTCAACCTTTTCCAAACGGATCGGTTTCCCTTCTTCATCGAGACGGACTTTGATTTCCGGGAAATCGAGTTCCAGTGATCCGGCGGCAAACCGCTTTTTGCGTAGCATGGAGGAAAGCTCCCAAGCGGCATGAACACGCTCGGACAGCATATCCTTGCCAGGCGGCTTCTTTAAAATTTCAAAGGCCTGTTTGTAGGTGAGCCTCGCCGCGCTGCGGATGAGAGATTTTGAGAAGCGGACGGATTGGATTTTACCTCCGCGGGTGATCTCTGCAAAAACAGTAAATGCGCATCGGTCCACGCCTTGCTTGAGGCTGCAGATGCCGTTGCTGAGGGCTTCCGGCAGCATGGGAATGACGCGATCTACCAAATAAACGCTGTTGCCTCGTTCGTGGGCCTCCTTGTCCAAAGCGGACTTGGGTTTTACATAGTGAGAGACGTCAGCGATATGGATTCCCACGCGCCAACCGTCCGGGATGTGTTCAATCTGAATGGCATCGTCGAAATCCTTGGCATCATCAGGATCAATCGTGAAAACAAAACGGTCCCGCAAATCCTCGCGTTTTCCGACTTCTTGAGAATCGACCACAGGATCAACCTTGGAAGCTTCACGCAGCACTTCCTGAGGAAAATCCACGGGCAAACGATGCTTCCGAATGATCGAAAGCATGTCCACGCCGGGTTTGCCAGTTGGCCCCAGAACCTCAATAATATGGCCCTCGGGGTTCACATGGCGGGATGGCCAGGCATCAAGATGGGCGACTACTTTGTCTCCGACCTGCGCCTTGATTGGCGGGGCAGGAGGTTTGACATACAGGTTGTTTACGAAGCGGGGATCATCCGCCACGACGTAGAAGAAATTTTTGGAACGCTGGAGGGTTCCCACAATCGTCTCATTTGCTCGAACCAGAATGCGGATCACCCGGCCTTCGTTGCGTTGCGCTGTCCCTCTGGAAAATCTCGGTGATTCCGTATTTGTAATGACCCGAGCGACGACACGATCGCCATGCATGGCGGTGAAGGAATTCTCTGCGCTGATGTAGAGATCGGGGTCTCCGGCCTTTTCATTAAGGATGTGAGCGGCTCCGCTGGCATGAAACTGAATCACTCCCGTGAAAAGATCCGCTTCCTTGGGGATGATGTAGCGGTCTTTACGAATGCGGGCGATATCGCCAGCCATCTCCATTTCTTTCAGCGTGTGTAAAAGTTTTCCGCGCCAGGCTGGAGGGAGATCGAGAGCAGAGGCGATTCCTGCGGCATCAAATGGACGCTCGGCAATCAGGCGCAGAATGCTGGTTTGAAGTTTGTTCGATGGTTCGTTGCCGTGCTTGTGGCCGTGGGTCTGCGGTGCGGAGGGACGCGCGGGGAGCGACTTTTTGCGGAAGGAAGGGCCTTGGGAAGACTTGCGATGTTTTTTGGGCGATTGTTTGTTCGCTTGCTGCGACTGATTGGGGGATTGAGGGTTGCGCGACCTGTTCGCGCGTTGTTTCTTTTTTATGGGCATCCCACATCCATCGTCTTGGGAACGTTATCTGGCAAGCTTGGCCTTTTTCTCATCGACGGAAATGCCCCGCCGCCTCAATCTGGCAAAGTATGAAAAATGTTCGCATCGTTGAGCAGCTTGCCATCTTTATAGCCAATCGTCCGGGCACTCTCTCGGATGTGTGTGATGCTTTAGCCGATGATAAAATCAACATCTACGGCCTCACGGTCTCCGACACGGTGGATCATGCAGTGGTGCGTATGGTGGTAAGTGACACGAGCCGGGCGATCGCGCTGCTGGAGTCGCATGGAACCTTGGTTCTCGAGAGCGAGGTTTTGATGATTGAGAACGACAACCGTCCCGGAAGCCTGTCGCGCATTGCCAAGTTGTTGTCGGCGGCGAAGGTGAACATCGAATATGCCTATCTCGCTTCAATGCCATCCGCCAAAAAAGGTCTGCTGATCCTGCGCGTCAGCGATGTGAAAAAGGCGTTCAAGATCCTCAATGCCGATCACGCCTGATTCCGTTTTCGGGAATTGACGTTCATGGAAAAATTTCGGGCAGCAAGTTGCGAGGTGACCGGTCCGTTTCAAGCGGAGGCCGTCGTTGCCGCCGCAAGACAAGTGCGTGAGGAATTGGGCGCTCCTGCTCGCATGGCTTTTGCTTTTGTCAGTGCCAACTATTCCTCTCATCTCGCGGAGTTTTGCGAAATTTTACGAGTCGATGGACATATCGTGGACGTTGTTGGATGCACGGCGGCCGGACGTATTGAAGGTTCGCGCGAAATCGAAGGCGGCTCGGGATTCACTTTGCTTGCGCTCCGGTGCGACGTTGGCGATCCAGTGGCACTCCAGGCTGATGACTTTTCAATTTCACGTTTGCCGCAGTCACCCAATGCCTGGGTGGCTCTCGCAAATCCCTTTGTTTTTCCGATCGAGGAATGGTTGGAAAAATGGAATGCCAAATTTCCAAAAATCCCATTCGTGGGAGGCCTTGCCAGCGGAGGAGGCGAGGATGACACATCCGTTTTTATCAATGGCCAAAGGGTGGACGCTGTGGCTGTCCCGGTAACCGGTAACACGACGATTGTGCCAGTGATGAGCCAAGGCTGCCAACCGATTGGTGAACCTCTCACCGTGACCCGCGCGGAGAGCAATGTCATTTACTCCCTCGGCGGCCAATCGGCTTACTATGTCCTTGAAAATGCCTTCCAAACGCTCACTGACGAGCAGAAGTCGAACGCGCGCGGAAATCTTTTTGCGGGACTTGCAGGAAACGAATACGTGGATGAGTTTCAGTCCGGTGACTTTCTTATCAAACACATCATCGGCGCGGATCCAAATTCCGGGGCCGTGGTCATCGGAGGCATTCCACGCATCGGCCAAACATTGCAATACCAACTCCGCAACAAACACATCGCTCTCGAGGATCTGGATCGCGCCTGCGAATCCAGTGGGGGATTGCGCCGCCGGGCGTTTGCCTCGTTGGTCTTCTCCTGCTTGGGACGCGGTCAGCAATTCTTTGGCCATTCGGGGGAGGATGCCGAACGTCTATCCCAAGCGACCGGAGGCAAGCCATCGGCTGGATTTTTTTGCAACGGAGAAATCGCTCCTGTGCGTGGTTTGAATGCTCTTCATGGAAATACTGCCGCTGCTGCTGTATGGGTCAAAAAATCGTATGATTAAATATATCGTCATTCTTGTTATTCTGATCTCCGGCGTGGCGTGGTGGCAGGGATGGATCCCCCTGTCACAATCCCCTCGAGTGAATGATAGGGACCTTCCCACGGATGCCGCCGTCCGCGCCACCATCGCTCCCGAATTAACGCTCTCCGGCGAGGTGAAGCCGGCCTTCCAGGTCGATATCAAACCGGAGATTGGGGGCAAAATCCGAAAAATTCATGTCATTCCGGGTCAGTCCGTCAAAAAGGGCGATCCGCTGGTGACGATTGATGATACCGATATTCTCAACGACCGTGCGGCGGTCGATGCCGAGATCGAGGGTGCGCGGTTGGGACTGGGAAAAATGCGTGGAAACTTCGAGCGTTCCCGTCAACTCCACGAAAGAAAGCTCCTCAGCGAGGAGGTTTTTGCCAACATTCTTGCGGACTATCAAATGGCTGAAAACGACCTCGAGAAGTCACTCCGCCGCCGTCAGACCGTGGAGGACCGCCTCGCCAAAACCCGCGTCATTTCGCCATTTGACGGCACGATTCTTGAAATTCCCGTCACCGAGGGACAGGTCGTGGTCGGCGCGGCAAGCGTAAACTCGGGCACAAACCTCATGACATTTGCCGATCTTTCCAGCCTGTTGCTCATATCCCATATCAACCAACTCGATGCGAATAAGATCAGCCTCGGAAGGGAAATGATCCTGAAATCACCTGCCTCGGGCGGCGGCACGGCTTCAGCGGAAATCAACTTCATTGCCCCGCTGGCGACCATCAAAAACAACATCAAGGGATTTGAGGTGAGGGGAGTCATCAACCGCAACGATGCGAATCTCAAGCCGGGCGTCTCGGTGAGCGTGCGAATCCCTCTGGATAAGGCCTCGAATGTTGTCGCGGTTCCGATCACTGCGGTTTTTGAGCAGGAGGGATCCAAGGTGGCCTATATCATGAAGGATGGAAAACCGGAGCGCCGCAAAGTTAAGGTGGGAGTCATTGATTCCACACTCGCGGAAATCCAGTCTGGCATCAACGAAGGGGATGAGGTTCTTCTGGTGGTTCCCCCGTCCGCAGAGCCTGCGAAAAAGAAGAAGTCGTGAGCCAAATCCACCTCGAGGGCGTCAGTAAAGTCTACCGCGTGGGGGATCAGGAAATCCACGCTCTCAAAAAAATCGATCTTCGCATCGAGGAGGGGGAGTTTGTTTCCATTATTGGACCAAGCGGCAGCGGAAAATCCACGCTTATGCACCTGCTGGGCTGCCTCGACAAGCCCACGACCGGTCGAATGGAAATTTGCGGCAATGACCTCTCCTGCGCCTCAAAGGATGAATTGGCTGACGTGCGCAACAAGGAAATCGGGTTTGTTTTTCAAGCATTCAACCTTCTTCCGAAGCTCGATGTGGTTTCGAATATCGAACTGCCACTCATCTATTCCGGCATGCCTGCCGCCCAACGCCGCGCACGGGCGCGGCAGGTGGCCTGCGAGGTTGGATTGGGCGAGCGCCTGTCGAACCGGCCCGCCCAACTCAGCGGCGGCCAGTGCCAGCGCGTTGCGATCGCCCGCGCGCTGGTCAACAACCCTCGCATTCTTTTCGGCGATGAACCGACTGGCAACTTGGATTCCGCAACGGGCAAAATGATCTTGGAGATGTTTGATTCTCTTCATGCCTCGGGAAAAACAATTGTTCTCGTTACACACGATCCGAACATCGCGGCGCGTTCGCGCCGGGTCATCGAGATTCGAGACGGTCTGATAACCAGGGAATACGTGCCATGAATCTTTTTGTTGCGCTTTCCATCGGCATTCGGGAGATCGGTTCGCATAAGTTCCGCACGTTTCTCTCGATGCTGGGCATCGTGCTGGGCGTTAGCAGTCTGATTGCAACCATGGCGCTGACCCGAGGCATGGAGCAGGGGATGCGAACGTTCATGCAGCAAATGGGAGGCTTGGAACTTGTGTCGATTGTCAACAAGGAGCCGGCTGGCAGAAAATTCGAATTCGCCAATCTCTCACCCGGTCGCACGATGCGCGATGCCTACATTCTCCGCGAATCCGCCAATTTGCTGACCCATATTTCTCCCGAAATTTCGTTCAATACGGTTGTTGCCACCGATCTCGGAGGAAATCCTGAACGCCGCACTTTGCGCGGGGTTTATCCAGACCATTTTGTCGTGAGTATGCACGAGATTGCTACAGGCCGCTTTCTCACCGACTTGGATATCGAATACGGATCGCGCTGCGCGGTGATTGGAAGCACGGTCGCTAAACAACTCTGGCCGGAATTGTCGCCCGAAAGCGTCATTGGCCAAATGATTCAAATTGATGCCAAGCCCTTCGAAGTTGTGGGGGTGTTGGCCCGCTACGAAAGGGACGATGAAAAGCGGGCGCGTAAAGCCGGGGTGCGCCCTCTCAAACGAAATTGGGATCCTTTCCGAGCGAAGAACGAAATGGTTCTCGTTCCATTCCCCACAATGTTTCATGAGTTCCGTTCGGGGGCTTTTCCGCTGGATTCGTTGGATTCCATCAAACTCGAAACGCTCACCGTGAGGGTGGGGGATTTGGATTTTTTCCGCGCCGCGTTGGATCAAATTCGAGGTCTTCTCGATATCACCCACCGCGATATTGACGACTTTGATCTTGAGACGCGCGAGGATTGGATGGATCGCGTCGAACGCAGCGTGCGCGCATCGCGTTGGAGTGGAGGGCTTCTTGCAGCCATAAGTTTGATTGTCGGAGGAATCGGAATCATGAATATCATGCTCGCGAGCATCTCCGAGCGGATCCGCGAAATCGGCATCCGGTTGGCTGTTGGAGCCCGTCCGCGTGACATCTTCCTGCAAATCCTCATTGAGGCGATTCTGGTTTCCTTTATCGGGGGCCTTGTTGGGATCGCCGCCTCGCTCGGCCTCATTGAAATTTTAAAAATGATCTCCCCGACCGAGAATGTGCCGATTATCTCAATCGATGGGATCGTGTTCAGCGTGGGATTTGCCCTAATCGCAGGATTGATCTCTGGAATCTACCCCGCGCTCAAAGCCGCACGCCTCGACCCGATCGCCGCGCTCCGTTACGAGTAAAAATCTGGGAAACTTATTGGATCAAGACGGCCGGATCAGAGCGGCCATGACGCCCTGAATAACCAACTCCTGGGCCGGAATGAGATCAGGGTATTTTGGGTTCTCCGCCCGGAGAAACGGCTGACCATTCTGCATCAAAAACGTCTTCAGCGTGCTATCTCCATCAATCAGGGCAGCCACTACGTTGCCGTGTGCGGGAGGTTTCAATTCGAGGACCACGAGATCCCCATCCAGAATATGAGCGCCGACCATCGAATCGCCGCGAACGCGAAGCGCAAAGGTGCGGGCGGTTTTTGAAATGCCAAGGGAATCCAGATCCACGCGGATCGATCCATCTTGATGCTCGGATTCGGCGGATGGCCATCCTGCCGGGATGCACCCAAAAATGGGAATTTCATGGAGTCGTAGACCCGAACCTTGGGGCAAAATAATCCCCCGGGCGCGGCCGCTGGAGCGTTTCAGGACGCCTTTTTTCTCCAGAGCACTTAAATGCTTCGCTGCCGCATTCGTGCTCGCAAAGCCAAAGTGATTTTGAATTTCGCGTAGCGAGGGGTTGAATCCCTTTTCCTCGCGGAAAGTCGTGATGAATTCCGCGACCGATTGTTGTTTTTGTGTCAGCGCCATAAATGGTGAACAAATGATCACCAAAAGTGCCTGCGGATACAAATGAAATTATTCGGACGGGGGAGTCCCTTTTTCAAAATGATGTGATTTCCTTGATTCGGTTTAAACACGTAGGAGGATTGCGAGATGCCCGAGAGGATTTTTTTAATGAAGTCAAACGCCTTGGCTCCGCAGGTGGCGGAGGTTTTGCTCAAGGATGGGGTTGTGGATTTGAGCCGGGTCGAGGTGTGGATTCCGACGGCAGGGGCAGGTCGAAGAATTCGGCGGGCGTTGGCGGAGCAGGGCGTGCTGTCGCCGCGTTTCAGCCAACCCATGCGAGCGCTCTTGCCTGAGGGCGTGCGGATCGCAGAGAGGTTTGAACGCGAGGGGGCTTGGGCGAAAGCGCTTAAGGAAGTCAAACGCGCGTTTTTGGAACCGCTTTTTTCGGATGTCAAGTTGGACACTGATGCGGCCCGCTTGAAAAGTGGCGGCGTGTTGTGCGACCTTTGCGATTTGTTGGCAGAGGCAGGTTGGAGACCCTCAGATGCCTATTTGGAGGAAGTTTGCAGCGAGGATGCGGCGCGGTGGGAAGTGCTCGGGCGGATTTACCAGTGTTACCTCGCTGTTCTAAAAGATTTTGATCTCACGGATCCCAATGAAGCCCGCTTCGCGGAAATCTCGAATCCCTCGCGCGCGGCGGGTCTGCGTCGTCTACTCATCGCTGGCATTCCTGATCTGCCATTGGCTGCGCAGCGTTACGCCGAGGCGCTTGAAAAGCTCGGCGTGAAGATCGAAGTGTTGGTCTGGTTGCCGGGTGATGTGGGTGGTGGCTTTGATGGCTGGGGTCGGCCTATTTCAGAGGAATGGGCCGATTGCCGGGTGACGGTGGATTCGCCTCAGATATTGGTTGCCCGCTCGCCGGAGGAGGAGGCGCATCAGGCGATGGATTTCGCCATGTCGTCCAAAAAACATGGCGACTATGCCGTCGTCTTGGCTGATCCAAAGCTCGGGAGCACTTTTCGTAGCGAGGTGGAAAGTCGCGGAGGCAGAGCATTCCTGCCGGATGGGGGCAGGCTGGATCTTTCCGAGGCTGGCATGATTGCTCTCGAATGGGCGCGTTTTCAATCGTCCTGTGATTTGCGTGTCCTGCGCCGATTACTCGAGTTGCCGCGCTTTAGCCATGTTTTGCGCGCTGATTCGGATCTGAAAGCCGACGATGCTCTGGCAGTGTGCGACTATTTGATTGGGGAAGCCGTTCTTTCTGATCTGTCGCAAGCTGAGGCTTTCGCCGATGTGGATTTCGATCCAGAAAAAGATAAATCCAAACGCCGAGCGCAATCGCGAGTTTTTGTAGGATTGGTGAAATCGCTGCTTCCGGTGACTGTTCCAGGCTTGCTCGCCAAGGCTTGGAGATCAGGAGGGGAGGGGCTTGAGGCCGCTCGAAATGTAGAAAGTCTTTACAAAACCATTAAGGCCTCGCCGCTTTATAGCGATGATGACGAGGGCGTCGAAAATGCCTTCGCCCGCGCTTTGAAATCTGCGCCGGTCTTTGATTCATCGCAATCAGGTGATGTGGAATTGTCCGGTTGGCTCGAAGCGCCTTGGATTGATGTTGGACGTCTCTCTCTATGCGGATGCGTGGAGGGTTGCCTGCCTTCCTCGGTGAATGGACATCCCTTCCTGCCGGATTCAAAACGGGGTCCGCTGGGGCTCGCGAACAACGCAGCGCGATTTGCTCGTGATGCCTATCTATTTCAGTGCCTTTTAATCACGCGACCTGCGGAGGATTTTTGCGGATCGTTCAGCCGTTTCGATGCCGAAGGGAGTCCGTCATTACCTTCCCGTCTCTTCTTGCGCTGCGGCGAAGAGGCTCTTCCATCACGTGTGCTGGAGCTTTTTGGCAAACTCCCAACTGGCGCGACCCGTGCCCAGCGTCAAAACAATTGGAAATGGGGCCTCCCTGAAGGCATGCGCCAGAAGGTTGTCAAAATGAGCCCGACGGATTTTTCCGATTATCTGGCGTGTCCCTTCCGCTTCTATCTCAAGAAGGTTCTTTGGCTCGATGCCTTCGCTTCGGATGCGCGGGAGATGGATGCCAAACGCTTCGGGATTCTCGTTCACGAGGCGCTTGAAAATTTTGGCAAGGAAACTCCAGATGAGGCTAACCTGGTGACTATTGAGCGTCTGGTCTTGGGACATCTCGATGCCTCGGTCACCCGTTTGTTTGGTCCCTCGCCGTCACCTGCCGTGCGAGTTCAAATCGAGGCTGCAAAGCTGCGATTAAGGGCGTTTGCGCGCGTTCAGGCGGAACAGGTCGCGGCAGGTTGGCGGATCGTTTCGACCGAGCGTAAGCTTGAAAAGGATGGAGAGAATCCTTTGTCCATCGGGCCTCTCAAACTTTCAGGAAAAATCGACCGCATCGAAAAGAACGAACACACCGGTGCTTGGCGGGTGTTGGATTATAAAACCCACACCAAGGCGACCTCGCCTGCGAAGAAGCATTTCGGCCCCCGCCTCTCATCCGAATGGTTGCCGGCGGCAGAGGTTGTTTACAATGGCAACAAGGGCCCGTTAACAAAGCGCTGGGCTGATTTGCAGCTCCCACTTTATCGGCAGATCTTGAGCCATTGGCATGGAGTCGAGATTGGTGATGCGCCGATGGTCACGGCCTATTTCACGCTTTCCGCTGATCCCGCCGAAACGGCCGTGCACGAATTTACCGAACTTTCCGATGATGTCATGGTCTCAGCGATGGATTGCGCGAATGCGATAGCCGAACTCGTGCACAAGGGTGTCTTTTGGCCGCCGCAGCCTTTGAAAACCTCGTGGGACGATCCCTTTGATCCGCTCTTCCTAAATGGAAACCCAACCGCCTGTGTCACTCCTGAGACCATCGCTTTTTTGGAGGGCAACAAATGAGAAACGAACGACTCATTGCCAATGCCGGCAGCGGCAAAACCTATGCGCTCACCACGCGTATGATCCAGCTTCTCGCTCAAAATGTGGAGCCTCGCAAAATTGCCGCCCTCACATTCACCCGCAAATCCGCCGGAGAATTCCTCTCCGCCGTTTTTGAGCGTCTTGCCGAAGCGGCGTTGAATCCCGAAAAACTCGCTGAACTCCAGACCAAAGAATATCTGCAAAATCTCGATGCGACTCAGTGCCGCGCCATGCTGGGCAAACTTGCATTGCAACTCGGTTGTCTCGGCATGGGAACAATCGACAGCCTCTTTGCCCGCATAGCCCGAGCCTTCCCTCTTGAGTCTGGGCTCGCCGAAGACTTCGCCATGGCGGGAGAAGCCGAAATTCAAGCCGCCCGAGAGCGAAC
>JBEIMO010000048.1:0-11224 GCA_040378625.1 Verrucomicrobiia bacterium
CACCAGCGAGATTTTTTGCATTTTCCAATGTCAAATCCCCTGCTGGCTCGAAAATTGTTACGGCGTTTGGATTTCCCTCCGGCGGAGCCAAAGGAACAACGAAGGAAATGCCTACAGAACTTGCAAGAACGGCGCCGCCATGCTTCTTGATGGCCTCCGCCGTTTGCTCTGGCGGGAGAATTTCAACATTCAGCGTGTTTTTTCCAGGCGGCAATGCCTGACGAATCAGAGATGCAACGGCCAGCAAAACGACACGAAACGGATGCTCTGCAATGAAAACATGAAGCGGGGCATTTGGACGAACCAACTTAACCTTTGTTGTTCTTGGAAAAATAATCCGGAGAAGATCGATCTGATTGTGCAGCAAGGACTCCAGTTCATGGTAACCTTTCTCCCTCTCCATCGTGTTGAGATGAATCTGCATCGAGCGAGCCAGAACGGTTTTGATACGCTCAACGCCGCAGGTGATATCATGCAACGAAGCAAGCGCGGGATGCTCCGGGCTTAAAATCTCGTTGCAGTTTTCCAGGTTAAAGTAAATGCCAGTGAGCGCATTATTAACCTCATGGATCAACCCCGGAATGAGCTCGGCATTGAGCTCATTGGACATCCTGTTGAGAATTTTTTTCGATTGGGAGCCGGGCATAATTTTGAACTATCGTGCTGGCAATAGCATTGGAGGAGGCAAAGGGGCCAAAGACGCAAACGCCTCATGGGCGGTATAGCCCGCATAGAGGCGAGGGCTTTGAAGAATGATCTGATTTCCGCTCGCCTGCTCCCGCTCACGTCCCTTGGGGATCGTTGGGCTGACATAGCTCATCCTAAGTCCTCGTTCTGCAAAGTGCATGGCAGAATTTGCCACATCCGGCTCTGCGGAATCCAAAATACCATCCGCCATCCAGATCACATCCATTGTTTTCAGATCCACAATTTTCGTTCTCACCCCGATCGCCAGCGGTCGGTAAGGACGAAAGAGCGTGAAGTCCGTAAAGAGAACTGCATCGGCAGCATACTTTTGAAGCAACACCCTAATTAGCTCCGGAGGAATTACTTCAGAGGATGAAAAGGATTCGCGCCGGAACAAATTCTCCATATCTTGACGAGCCACCTGGACAATCTCGTATTTCACGACTTTTGATAATTCAGCCCGAAAGATCCCATCCATATCACGTTGAGCTTCCCCAATTGGGCGAACGGAATGAATGGGCAACATCACGAGGCGACGCATGCCCTTTGGCCAGCTAATCCTCGAACTCGAAGGAAGTTCCACAGGAGCAGCGGAATCTGTGGCTGGAGAAATTTGCTTCACATGACCAGAACTTCGAGCCGCAGCGTTGCTTTTATCTTTAATAGAACGAGTTGACGAATTGGTGCAGGAAACAGCAACCATCGAAAAAAGCACTAGAAAAAGTCGACAAATCGGAAATATTCGGGGCATCATACCGGCTAGCATAGCAATTCCCGTGCCTTATCCTGAAACTGATCTCCAACACGACAAAGAAAACATTGCCAGAGGAATTTGAGGTTAATCGGGAGGATTTGATTGAAGCCCGAAGTGGCACACCTTATGCTGCGCCTATAGACATCCCAACCCTTAATTCCAACGAAGAAATGTCCAATCTCTTATTTCTCAAAAACAATTCCCGTAAAATTTTAGAACGCGCTTTTCGGTTCAATGGGATTTTCTTTCTTGCGTGCGTCTTGATTCTTGCGGCCGGCATGACCTCCTGCGCGACCACTAGGCCACCACAAGTGCCAGCCACCGTGACGCAACGACTGCCGAAACCTGCGCCCATGCGGTTAGCCCAAGATGCGTCGATGAACCGCAAGCCCCCTCTTCTCCCGAAAACAGTCGTCAATATTTCTTCGAATAATAATCCCTCAGTTGTGACCAACGACCCGCGCTCGAATCAGGATATTCGAACCAGTCAAACCACAACGCCGAAATTCATTAACAACGAACAGCCTCAGGATTTCTTCAAGGGAGCAGGCGATGCCCCTGTGGGTGAAACTGTGCTTGGATCGTTTTTCGACTCGGTTTTCCGTCCAGCCAACCCGCCTAACCAGCCCGTCAGCAGCACCTCTTACAACGTCCAATAATGAAGATCCGCCTTACGGGACTCGCCGTCCTTCTTTTTACCATCAGCGTTCATGCGGAAATTTCCGCGCCACCCGCCCTCAACCCTGGCAAGAATGCGAAGAAAGCCGAGGACATTCCAGTGGAACCCTCTCCGGTGGCCGCCCCCTCCGTGCGTCCACAAATCCAGACCCCGATTGCCTTTGAGAATCTGGCGGTGGATATCGAAGAGGATCCCGAACTGGCTCCGTCCTTGGCCTCCAGCGCCGCCTCCGTAAAAAGCCTTCAAGAAGAATTGGAGCACTCCATGCTCTCGGGCGATTTGGCCCTGTCTGAAAAGATTTTTAACAAACTGATCCGCCTCGGTGCCCCTGCGGAGCAAAAACGGAATGCCATGCTCGCCATGGGCCGCTATTTGGAGGAAAAGCAAAATGCCCCCACAAAAGCCGCCGTCATTTACGAACAATTCGTCAACCTCTTTCCCAACGATCCAGAAGATCCCGACCTCCTTCTTCGACTTGGAAAAATTTACCGCGATAACGGCGCCTTCGCCTCCTCGTTGAACAAATTTTACAGCGTCCTGTATTCCTCGCTTCAGCTCAAAAATGGAGACGCCTATATCGATTCGTCGCTGCGCGCCAAGATGGAGATCGCCCACACGCACTTCGCCATGGGAGATTACAAAACAGCCGCGCAACTTTACTCCCGTCTGAAACTCATCGATATGCCTCAAACCGAGGCCAGCGAGGTGACTTTCCGCGCTGCCTACATCGCTTTCCTTTCGGGCGACTTCAATACCTCGTTAAACGAGTCCCAGCGCTTCCTCTCGACCTACCCAGGCAGTCCTATTGCACCAGAAGCCCAGTATTTGATCGTTCAGTCGCTGAAATCCCTTGGCCGCCGCGATGACGCCATGAGGGAAACTGTAAAGCTCCTCCAAGCCGGCCGCGAATTTGGCCGCAAAAAACCAGCCATCTGGGCGTATTGGCAGCGCAAAACCGGCAACGAAATCGCCAACGAACTCTATGAGAGCGGCGATGCCGTGGGCGCGCTGAGCATTTATCAACGACTCGCTGAACTCGATGACAACCCCAACTGGCGCGGATCGACCGTTTATCAGATTGGACTATGTTTTGAGCGCCTCCGCCACTTGGATCGCGCCCGCGAAGCCTACCGTTATATCATTGATAAAATTCCGCTCTCAGCGGGAGCCAACGACACGGATGCCATTATTGGAATCAACCTCGCCACTCTCCGCGAGATGGCCCAATGGCGACTCGATAACTTGGCTTGGATGGAAAAGACCGAGAAAGACGTCTACCCTCTCCTCGACAAACCGGTTCCACCTACGAACTCGGACACCAAAGCCGCCGCTCAGGCAACGCCTACTCCTTTGCAAACAGCCAAAGCCGCTAAACGCCCTGCTACAACTGCTCAAACAGTTCAAAAAACCCAAACTCCTCCGCCAAGTTCCTCCGCGACACTCCAACAAGGCGATCGGTAATTTTACGTTAGGATAACTCCCAACACACCAACTTTCTCTATGTTTCCACTTCTTGCCCTCACCGCAGCCAAAGTTGGCAGCAATCTCCTTAGCAACGCGACGGCGAGTGCCAGCGAAAAGAGCCAAGCCGCACCGGACGCCGCTGCAGCCAAGAAGATGGCTTTCGCTCAGATGATGGCCAAGGTTGCAAACAATCCGCAGTTGAAAAGCGCCGACTATTTAAGCGGCCAAGGCATCAATCGGCGCTCGGATGCCGAGATGACCATTAATCAGCTCTCGCAAAAGATCCTTCAATCTCCCGAAGTCAGCGCCATTACATCCGGTCGCTCGGATGCATTTGACCTCAAATTTCTGCCGGACGGCAATGTGTCTATTACGACCAATGATGGCCGCGAGCAGGTCGTAAAACTCGACGGGTCACTGAAAGAAAGCGCCCAGCAGGCTCTGAAGATCATCGAAAACGTAAAAATCGCTTATCCTCAAAGCGGATCATCGATGGCCTCCCATCAACCCGGTGGCACGCTGCGGATCATTCCCGGCGGCAAGGCGACTTTGAGCGTTTAGGGCAGGGGTAAAAGGGCAGGCAGAGAGCCCTCATTGACCGAGTTGACCTCATTAACTTGGGATTGGGGTGAATCGGAGGATCCACACTATTGGTTGTGTTGGTTGTGGTAAATCCCCACAAGATTCAGTAAGGCGGCAACTTTTTCCCCATGGTTTTTTCAAGCGGCACGTTCTGCCATTGGCAGAGGACAGTGAGGTTGGGGCTTTGAGAGGTATGCCGCATTGAGGCCGATAAGTCTCTGAATTTGGGGTTGTCGTTGGGCCGATCGGAAGGTGGCACAGCTTTTGCTTAACTGAAATCATGGAAATGGTAGCCTCCCTCTTTAACAGCGATAATTACACAGCTGTGAAAAAAATGATGGATGTTGCGTCGACAAGACACGCAGCCATCGCCAGCAATATCGCAAACGTCTCCACCCCGGGTTATAAACGCGTTGATTTGAGCAAGTCTTTTGAAGACGAATTGCGCGGAAGAATCAAAAAAGGCGGCTCATCCGATATTGAAGCCATTTCGATCCGCACGGAAATGGATACCCTCACCCCTTCGACTCGCGCGGATGGCAACAACGTGCAACTGGACCGCGAATTGCTGTCCATGTCCACGAACACCATGAATTTCGACGCTCTCACCCAATTTGCCAGCGGATCTCTCAAACAACTGCGCGTGGCCATCACCGGACGCAGTGCCTAATTTTTAACCTGTCAAAACCATGAACATCCTTTCCGCAACCAGCATCACCGCCAGCGCTCTCGACGCCGAGAAAATGCGCGTGGACATCACTTCGCAAAATATCGCGAATGCCAATACGACCAAAGGAATCGATGGGAAGCCCTATCAGCGCCGGACAGTGGCTTTTGAATCCATGCTCGACTCAACCGCTGGCACAAACATGCAGGGCGTTCGCATTGCAGAAATTTCCAAAGACAACACGCCTGGCGAAGTCGTCAACAACCCGCAGCACCCTCACGCCGACAAAGACGGCAATGTGAAGATGCCAAACGTCAATGTGGCTTTTGAAATGGTGGACATGATTACCGCCACCCGTTCTTACGAAGCCAACCTCTCCGTTGTCCGCAATGCGCGACAAATGGCATCCCAAGCACTTTCCATCGGCCGATAACAACCCTTAGCTTTTTATGAATCCTATCACTTCCATTCCCGCAAACATGATGACCGGTATGCCTGCCCCGCTGACCATGCGGAATTTTCAAGCCGACATCGAGCGCACAAACAATCTCAAAGAAGCAGGCCTCGCATCCGCAGCCAGTCAGAGCGGCGGAGTGGATCCGTTTGGAACGATGATCAAAAAATTCGTTAACGACGTGGACAGCAAAATGAAGGTGTCCGCTGAAGAAAAAACCAAAGTCCTCACTGGCGAATCCACCAATCTACATCAAGCGATGATCGCCGGTCAGGAATCCAGCGTCGCTTTCAGTCTCATGGTTGAACTCCGCAATAAACTTGTGGAGAGCTATCAAGAACTGATGCGTGCTCAGGTCTGATTCTGTTTTTCCTGATCCAGCCACCGCCCATCCACACTGATGAAACAAGCTTTTCAGCAAATCGTAAAAATCTGGAGTGAACTCGGCCAGACGCACCGCATCATTGTATCTGCGGCTGGCGTGGCCGTGCTGGCAGGAATTGCCGGGTTGCTTTTCTGGGCCCAGCGCCCGGACATGAAGCTCCTCTACGGTAAACTTGGCGAAAAGGAAGCCTCGGAAGTTGTCGCAGCATTGGAAGCCAAGAGCATTCCCTTTGAGCTCCGCGGTGGAGGCACATCGATCTACGTTCCTGCGAAGGATGTTTACCGGGTTCGCATGGACCTTGCTGCAAAAGGTCTTCCGAATACAGATGGCGTGGGTTTCGAAATCTTCGACCGCAGCAATTTCGGTATCAGTGACTTTGTTCAGCGCACCAACTATGCCCGCGCACTCCAAGGCGAATTGAGCCGCACTGTGGCTCAAATGAAGGGCGTGAAATCCGCCCGGGTCATGATTGTTATGCCTGAAAGCCGGCTGTTGGTAAAAACCACCGATTCGCGCCCAACGGCTTCGGTTTTCGTGGATACAGGCAGCAGCAAGATCGACACCGCCGCGGTCAACTCCATCCGATCGCTGGTGGCCAATTCCGTGGAAGGCCTGAAGCTGGATGATGTCGCTGTCATCGACAATGCTGGCAACGTTCTTTCGGAGGATTTGAAATCCGATCCCCAACTCGGATCCGCATCCAGCGTCGTAAAATACCGTCAGCAAACGGAAGATTATCTCGCCGGGAAGGTTGAAACCATGCTGGCCAAGGTGCTCGGACCAGGAAACGCCGTGGTGCGTGTTTCTGCCACGATCAACACCGAAGCCTCAACGATGATGCAGGAAAAATTTGATCCAGAAGGACAGGTTCCCCGTCAGGAAACATCCGTGGAAGATTCCTCCTCCACTTCCGAGAAAGCCGCTGAGAAAGCCGCTGGAGCAGGAACAGCAGCCAACGTTCCTGCCGCCAATGCGCCAGACACCAACAATCCACTCACGAAGTCCAGCAACACGGTTCGCACCTCGAAAACCCAGAGCTACGAAATCAATAAAACCCTCACCAATGTTGTTAAAAACCCCGGCGCGATCACCCGCGTAACGGCGGCTGTTTTTCTTGCACAGAAAGCCAACGCAGACGGAGCAGCAACACCTCGCACGCCAGAGCAACTCAATGAACTCCGCAATATGGTGGTGAACGCTCTGGGCATTGAAATTCCAAAAAACGAAACCCCTGCGAACTTTGTTTCCATTCAGGAAATGATGTTCCCATCTGCCATTGCGGGCGCTGCTCCGATTACCGAGAAGGTTAGCAGCTATGTGGAAATGATCCGACCGATTGCCGCCTTGGCGATTGCGGCGATTGTTTTCGGGATATTCTTCTTCATGCTCCGCCGGGCGAAACCGGAAGAAGTTTCCTTTGAACTTGTGGATGATTCAACCCTACCTCTGCCACAGGCCGCGTTGCCTGGAGTTAACGATGAAGAAAACGCCTTCCTGCCTGCCGCGAAGCAGCTCAAGGTATCTCCCGAGCTTCTCAATTCGCTGATTCGCCAAAAACCAGAAAACGTGGGCGCCACACTGCGCGAATGGCTCACCGATAAAAACGAAAGCTAAACCATGGCAACGATCGACTATGAAACAATGACGAAAACGCAGAAGCTTGCTGCGTTTTTCATTATTGTCGGCCCGGAACTCGCTCCTGAGCTGATGAAGCAACTCCGCGATCCGGAGATCGAAGCGGTGGCCCGCGAAATGGCCTCAATGAATGTCGTTGATTTCAAACTTCAGGAAAGAATCCTTGAAGAGTTTTGTGAACTCATTGGCGACGGCATGTCCACTGCACTGGGAGGCATGTCCTTTGTTCAACGCGCTCTGGAAGCCGCTCGCGGACCACAAGCCGCCTCAGATATTTTGTTAAGAGCACTGCCGGCAAGCAACTCCATTGATGCCGTGCGGGAACTCAGCGTGATGGATACGCGTCAGATTTTCAACCTCATCAAAAACGAACAACCCCAGACGATCGCGTTCATCCTTTCTTATTTGGAAGCTCGTCAGGTTTCGCAAATCATCCCTCTTTTCTCTCCTTCGACTCGCGAGGAAATCGTGGAGCGTTTGGGTTCGATGGATTCCATTTCCAGCGAACTGATCGGCAAGGTGCTCAAGAGCCTTGGGAAGCATCTTTCCTCCGGGCCCCAAAAATTCAGCCTACACCGTCGTGGCGGCGCTCAGGCCGCGGCACAGTTGCTCAACTCGCTCGACAAGGAACTCAGCAAGAGCCTCCTCTCCCGTATCGAGGAGCGCAATGCCGAGCTCGGCGAATCGATTCGCAAAAAACTCTTCCGCTTCGAAGATCTTTCCCGCCTCAGCCAACGCGATATCCAACGCCTCCTGCGCGATGTCGAGACTCAGGATTTGGCTATGACCATGAAATCTGCGCCAGAGCCCGTCAAACGCGGCATTTTCAATGCCATGTCAAAACGCGCGGCAGAGGCACTCAAGGAAGAAATCGAAATCCTTCCACCGGTTCGAGCGAAGGATACCGAAGCAGCGCAAGGTCGCATCATTCAACAAGTCCTCGCGTTGAACGAGCAAGGCGAAATCGATATCTCCCAGGAGGATTCAAGTGAGGCAGCCAACTAGGGCTATCAACTTTTCTGCTCCGGCCGTCTCCTTCACGATTTTAGACGGCTTTGTTCCTCCGCAGCCTGAAGAAATCGTGGAAACCGGCGTGTCCTTGGACGAACACGAAGCGGCCCTCGATGCGTCCTACAAAAAGGGAGCTCAAGAGGCAACCGACTCGCTCACGAAGCAAATCCTCGACCAGCGCGCCGAGATCGCCCATCTCCAGGAAAAACTTTTTACATCTGTCGCGGAGCAGGCCAATGCGCTCACTCATCAGGTCTCCGAAATGCTGCCGGATTTGGTCATCGAAATTGCCCGCCGCGTTCTCGCCGGCATCGAACCCGACCAGGCGGTTGTTAAAAAAATCATCACTGAAACACTTGCTGAAATTGCCCCAGGATCAGCAGAAGTAGAAGTCTTGCTCCACCCGCAGGATCTCGCCCTCGTCGGGGGTATCGATAAGGAATTTGAACAAAGATATCCTGGCATCAAATTCTCGGTGGATCCTGAACTCACGCCGGGTGACTGCCGTGCCAAGAGCCGCTTCGGGACTATTGACGCCCGAGTTTTCACAAAACTTCAAAACATGGGACGCTCGCTGAAATGAAGTCCGATTCGCCCATTCTACCCGCCTTGATGCAAAACCTCCGGGGCCGCATCGAAGCGACAGTTCCCGTCGTTCGCATGGGGGAGGTTGTGCAGGTTACCGGGCTTGTCATTGAATCAATCGGACCGAATGTGTCCCTTGGCGACATCTGCGAAATCCGTTCCGACCGCTTAACTGGCCTGCAGGCGGAAGTCGTGGGATTTCGCGACCATCGTGTCCTTCTCATGCCACTCGGGGAGATGCAGGACATCCACGCTGGCTGCGAAGTGAGGGCGACCGGACGCGCAGCAGGCATCAACGTGAGCGAGGCATTGATTGGCCGAATCATTGATGGCCTCGGACGCCCCATCGACGGCAAGGGACCTCTGCCAACCGGCGCATTGCGTCCACTGCATTGCTCTCCACCGAATCCCCTCACCCGTCAGAGAATCAGCAAACCTTTTCAAACCGGCGTCAAATCGCTCGACCTCTTCACCCCAGTCGGCTGCGGTCAGAGGTTGGGAATTTTTGCTGGCAGCGGCGTTGGAAAATCCACGCTCCTCGGCATGATTGCCCGTGGTGCCGAATCCGAAATCAACGTCATCGCCCTCGTTGGGGAACGTGGCCGCGAGTTGAGGGAGTTTATTGAAAAAGACCTCGGCCCAGAAGGAATGGCCCGCTCAATCATTGTGGTCTCGACCTCCGACCAACCGGCCCTCATCCGCCGCCGCGCCGCCCACATTGCCACGGCGATTGCGGAACATTTCCGCGATGAAGGCCGCAAAGTGCTTTTCATGATGGATTCGGTGACGCGCTATGCCATGGCCCAACGTGAAATCGGCCTCGCCGTGGGAGAACCTCCGACCAGCCGAGGTTACACACCGTCCGTCTTTTCAGTGCTCCCCCGACTGCTGGAACGCACAGGCATGGGCGAGGAAGGCTCGATCACTGCACTTTACACCGTTCTTGTGGATGGCGACGACATGAATGAACCTATCTCCGATGCGGTGCGAGGCATTCTCGATGGCCACGTTGTTTTGAGCCGTGCACTGGCAACCGCCAACCACTTTCCAGCCGTTGATGTTCTCGAGAGTGTCAGCCGTGTGACTCTGGAAATTTGCAATCAGGACGAACTTGGCAGCATCAGCAAAGCCCGCGACTTGCTCGCTGTTTATAGAAAAAACGAGGACGTCATTACGATCGGCGCCTACACCAAGGGAAGCAGCCCGCAAATCGATCTGGCTATTGAAAAACAACCTGCGATTCGCAGCCTGCTCCGCCAGCCCATCGAGGACAAGTGGACGCGTGACCGAAGCTTCACGGAACTCAAAACCATCGTCGGATGAAAAAGCTCCAATTCAGTCTACAAGCCGTGCTCGACCTTCGCGAAAAAGCCCGTGAAAAGGCCGAGGAGGTGCTTGCTGCAGCCATCCGCGAACGCGACATTGCCAAGGCTCGCTGCGAGGAAGCGAATGCCCGCTTGGAGGAGTTGACGCGCATGATTTCCGGCGACCGCTTCCCTGCCTACATCCGCGAGCAAGGCTGGAACGCCCTCACCGCACAACGTGACCTCTTGCGCACGCTTGAAGCCCGTCTTGCCCAGGAGGAAAAAAAGGTCACCGAAAAACGAGCACTTCTCATCGTGGCCGACAGAGATCAGAAACTCGTCGAAAAACTTAAAGACAAATGGATGCAATTCCGAGCTGCCGAAAATGCCCGCCACGAGGAAAAGCAACTCGAGGATTTCGTAACAGCCACCCGCTTTCTTCAAACAGCCAACCTATAAATGAGCGATAAAACCACACCCACACTGAACCCATTCTCGGAAGCCGATGAGCAACCCAGCTCAAATTGGCTTCCCGTTATCATTGCCATCGTCCTCGGTATTGCTACATCCGCCGCCATTCTTCTATGGCGCTGGCCGAGCGTGCAAGGAGGAGCCGGAGCCGCCGAAGCTTCCCACTCCGTCCTCGAACAAACACCCCGAACCAAGATCAAATCGCAATCGAAAGACTGGGATTTTTATACCGCCGAGATCGATGCGCTGGTGAATGAATTGAAGAATGAACGCGAAGCCTACCAAAAGAAAAATAAAGACCTCGCAGCCGTGCAGCTTCGCATCGAAACCGAGAAAAAGGAACTCATCCGCATTCGTTCGGAAATCGAAAAAATGCGCCAAGATCTCACGGAGAAAACCACGGAGCTTCAATCCTCCGAGAAAGGCAACGTGCGGAATCTCTCCCGCACTTACTCGAATATGAAGCCAACGCAGGCCGTGGCCATTCTTTCCGAAATGTCCGACGCGAACATTGTGAAATTGCTCGCCCTCATGAAGCCCGATGTC
>JBEIMO010000049.1:0-11222 GCA_040378625.1 Verrucomicrobiia bacterium
CCTATAGCGATAATCCAGAATCAGCCCGACCCTGCTTTGCAGGATTAAAGAAACTCCGCGATGAGTTACAAAAAATTAGCGGAGCTCAACTCCCGGAACTCTCCATGGGGATGAGCGGTGATTTTGAAATCGCCATCGAAGAAGGGGCAACCATCGTCCGCGTTGGTTCCTCAATTTTTGGGGAGCGGATAACACCGCAAAACCAATAAAATCGGATCAACCTGCAGGGGCAGCGACAATCAAGTAAGTGATCACGCTCGTCACGTAGAACGCGAGTCCTACAACCAACACAACCAACGCTGTGCCATAAGCTCGGGTCTTGGAATTTCTGTAGTGCAAAATAGCCTCTACGGTCTCCTTGTGCGATTCACAGCGGAATTGCGTGACCCATCGCAGCGTGAGGGTTTGCACAAGGAGCAGAATTGTTCCCGCGAGAACAAACGTCAATCCAGTCGCCATAAAAACCCTTGGCATGTTGCCGCTCGCCGCAATGCGCGGACCCGAAAATCCCGTGATGGTCAAAGCCAGTGTCGAAATCGTTAGCAACATCTGACTCCGTCCCTGAAGGACTTGAAATTGTCCGCTCAATGCCCGCAAAACAGCCTCCATACAACCTTTGTGGTTGCTTAAAACATAATCCGCCTCGCTGGATGGATCGTGGACTTTTTGCGTTTTCATAAAAATTACTCCTCCTCGACTTCGAGAGCGGTGTTGCGGTCGAGCCGCTTCCTGAGTGTTGCGCGGGTGATTCCCAGCAATTTGGCCGCACGGACTTGGTTGTTATCAGTTTTTTGCATCGCCCTCAGCGTGAATTCGCGTTCGATCCAAGGCAAAAGCGGCATGGCAGGATCTTGCGATGCAGCCTGAAAAAGAACCTCCATGGCACGATCCTTGGAACCGACTCCCATCTCTTCGCCTTCACCGGACTTGGTGACGTCGGGAGCGGCAAGGCCCAGAGGAATATCTTTTGGCAACAGAATGTCAGCCGTTGATAGCACAGCCGCCCTCTGCAGCGTGTTTTCCAATTCCCTCACATTGCCTGGCCAAGGATATGATTCCAAAACACGAACCGCCTCTTCGGAGAGTTTGAGCGGCGGAGTGTGTTTTTGATTTGCGATTTTTTGGAGAAAATATTCAGCCAGCAGACGAATATCCTCCACACGCTGACGAAGCGGTGGAATGTGGATACGCACCACATTCAGACGATAAAAAAGGTCTTCGCGGAACGTCCGGTTCGCCACCTCGTCTTCGAGGTTTTTGTTCGTCGCGCAAACAATCCGCACATCCGTGTGAAGCGTTTCATTTCCTCCCACGCGGGAGAACTCACCCTCTTGAAGCACGCGGAGGATTTTACTTTGAACCTGGAGCGGCATCTCGCCAATTTCATCAAGGAAAAGCGTCCCCTTGTTGCATTGTTCAAAGCGACCGACCCTCTGCGTTTGGGCGCCGGTGAAGGCTCCTTTTTCATGACCAAACAATTCGCTTTCGAGAAGATTATCGGGAATAGCGGCACAATTGATCGCGAGAAAACTTTTGTTACTGCGAGCGCTGTAATTGTGAATCGCACAGGCCACGAGTTCCTTACCGGATCCGCTTTCGCCGGTGACCATCACGGCAGCTTCGCTGCCAGCCACGCGGCCGATCATCTTGAAAACTTGCTGCATCGCCTCCGAGCGCCCGACGATCTCGTCACGATGTTGTTCGACGGTGAGTTGCGGTTTGAACGTATTCGCAGCACGAAGCTCCGCAGCAGCCTGAAGCGCAGAATCCGCAACGACCTTGAGATTGAAGGGCAACTGTTCCTTACGAACAAAATCAAACGCCCCCATTTTCATCGCTTCGATCACCGACTGGGTCGTTCCAAATGCGCTTGTAAGAATAACCATCGCATTCGGCGAATGCTTGCGGATTCTTGCCAGAAGCTCCATGCCGGTGAACGGATGCAGGTTCATTTCAGCAAACACCAACTCCGGCTCCTCCATACAAAACGTTTTGTAACAGGCATCCGAAGACGTCTCGATGAGCACCCGCGTCTCCTTGCTCTGCAATTGGTTTTGCGCCCATTCCAGGAAATCCGAATCCCGGTCCACCAATAAAATCGTCTGTTGCTTTGCCATAATCCCTCTCGTTGGTTTCTATTGAACATCAGCTCCGCGTGAACCGAAAGCGATTTTTGACATCCCACACTTGCCTGTCAGCCATCTCCTGCTTTGCTGGTCACGCAGCAATGAATATCCGGTTTTTGATTTTTACAGCCGTTGCCTTCAGCGTCTCAGGCGCGTTGATGGCTTACACGACCCTTGACGAACTGAATGACGCCCAAAGACAGACCATCAGCAACGGAGGGCAGGTCATTCTCCAAGAAAAAATTCCCGGCAAGCCATGGCCGCGAGTGCGAGTATTCCAGAGGGTTAAAGCGACCCCAGAGGAATTGGCTGCCGTATTTTTTGACTACGCGAATTCCACAGACCACGTCCCAGACCTCCTCCGTTCCACCATTTCCAAAAAAATCAGTCCGCGAGTTTTCGAGGTCGATTATGTTTTGGACGTGCCGATTCTTCCGGACGAGCATTATACCGCCCGCAACGAATTGCACGTGCCGGACAAGGGCGTTTATCGGTTTTCCTGGAAACTCCTCCGCGCCGTTCAAACAAAGGACGCCGAAGGGAACCTTCTCATCGAACCTTATCCCAACGGCGGCTCATTTATCCGCTACACAAACCTTGTTACCCCCGGATCCAGTATGGCGACATTGCTTAGAAAATTCGCGCTCGATCGCATCAGCAGAACTGTCACAGCCCTTGTTCGCTACACGGAAAACGAAAAAACCAACGCCCCTGCAAAAATGGCGGCACACATTTCCGCTCTGCAAACCGCGATTCATGCGGCATCATCCGACTAATCGACTTTTCATAAACCTTGATCCATGCCGTCTAAAAAAACCTGTCTCGGAATTATTTTTCTCACCATTTTCATCAACATGGTTGGATTCGGTGTCGTCATCCCGATTTTACCAATCTATGCGGAACGCTTCGGTGCCACGCCATGGCAGATCGGGTGGCTCTTCGGCATCTTCTCGCTTGTCCAATTTCTCTGCGCCCCATTGTTCGGCCAACTCTCTGACCGCTTTGGGCGACGTCCGATTTTGATCATCAGCACGCTGGGAACGGCGGCAGGGTTCATGATCATGGGAGCCGGACAAACGCTCGCCATCCTGTTTTTAGGCCGCATCATTGATGGGGCCTCGGGCGGCAGCATCGGAACCGCCCAAGCGTATGTGGCCGATATCACCGCACCGGAAGAACGCTCCCGGGCAATGGGTCTCATCGGTGCCGCCTTTGGACTTGGGTTCATCTTTGGTCCTGCCCTCGGCGGCTGGGTGGGAGCGCATTTCGGCCACTCGGCCCCCATGTTTGTGGCCGGCGCCCTTGCGCTCGTGAATGCCGCTTTGATTTTGCTCATTCTTCCCGAATCCCTGCCCAAGGAGAAACGCAACCTTTCGAAAAAGGAACCCCTGTTCCCGGGCCTATTGCACCACGTTCAACGTGGCCCATACGCCACCGTCATCGCCACGTATTTTTTCCTTATTACGGGATTTTCGATCATGACAGCCGTATTTGCGTTGTTCGTGGTTCATCGCTTCCAATTCGACGAGAAAAGCACAGGCTATCTTTTTGCGATGATCGGTCTGATTGGAACGATCATCCAAGGTGGTCTCATCGGACGCCTCGTGAAACGCTTTGGCGAAGCTCATCTCGCCACAGCGGGCGCAGCATTTCTGACAGTCAGCCTCATCGCTATGCCATTTTCTTCCGGAGTTTCCGCCATGATTCTCGCGTGCTGTGGCATTGCGATTGGGAACAGCCTTCTTACACCAACACTCTCCGGCATTGCCTCGCGCAATGTGGATTCCGAGTGGCAGGGCCGCGCGTTGGGGCTCATGCAATCCGCCGGCAGCCTTGCCCGCTGGATCGGCCCGGTGCTGGGTGGCTGGCTGCTCCATTTTGACCTCCATCAGGGCCTAAACGCCTATGCCCGCACTTCATTTCTTGCGGCTGGCGCATTACTTTTTCTCACGCTGATCCTGTGTTTGAAACTTCCCAAATCAACACCCCTCGCCTCCCCCAAGGCTTGATTTGAATCCTTCTGAATTTGCCACGGAGGGCACAGAGGCCCCAGAGAAGAAAAGTTTTATAACAAAAAGAGCAGTCTCTTTTTTGTGCGGCACCTGAGAACGATTCCTGTCAATCTTGATCATCTTGTCATCCCGTCGCTGGATTGGGGTTTAATCTCGGTGATACGGAGATCCAGCCAGAATCGTATGAGCGCGGTAGATTTGTTCGAGGGCAACGACAAGGGCGAGTTCGTGCTGCAGGGTCAATGACCCGAGTGACCAGAGAAGATCCGCATGGGCGCGGGTGGCATCATCCCAACCGTCGGAGGCACCGACCAGCAACGCGCATCGGGAAATCGCGCGGTTTTGAAATTTTTGGATTTCGGCAGCAAATGCCCGACTGGCGAATTGCTTGCCGCGTTCATCCAGAAAAATGCGGTGACATCCCTCCGAGAGTTCCAACATTCGCGTATGAAGGTTCGCTCCAGTTTTGACAAAGTGGATTTCCACCTTTGTGCAGGCGCCCAAACGACCGACATATTCATCAATCCCCCGCCGGGCAAAGTCCAAAGCGGGTTTGCCGGCGGCGATGATTTTCCAGTTCAACGGACGATGGGATTGAAATCCGCCGCGTGGTAGGAACTGCGGACAAGCGGACCGCTGGCCACAAATTCAAATCCCTTGTTGCGGGCAATAGTGCCGTAGAGGTCAAATGTCTCAGGACGGATGTATTCAACCACAGGAAGGTGATTGGGCGTCGGACGCAAGTATTGGCCGAGCGTTAGGATCGTGACACCGGATTCGCGGAGATCATCCATCGCTTGGAAGAGCTCGAGTTCGGTTTCGCCGAGGCCGAGCATGATGCCGCTCTTCGTTTTGATATCCGGGCGAAGTTCCGTGGCACGCTTCAGGAATTCGAGGGAAAGTTGGTATTTGGCACGCGAACGAACAAGCGGGGTCAGGCGCTCGACCGTTTCCAGGTTGTGATTGAAAACATCCGGGGCCGCCTCGAGAACGCGCTGCAGAGACGCATCCTTACCGTTGAAATCCGGCACAAGAACCTCAATGACAATCTTGGGATCGAGCGCGCGAATGGCCTCAATCGTTTTTCCAAAATGATCCGCGCCACCGTCCGCAAGGTCGTCACGCGCCACAGCGGTAATGACAACGTGTTTAAGTCCCAAACGCTTGACGCCCTCGGCGACACGCTGAGGCTCATCTACTTCGAGGGCGAATGGCTTGGCTGTATCCACCGCGCAGAACCCACAGGCGCGCGTGCAGCGATCCCCGGCGATCATGAACGTCGCCGTTCCCCCGCTCCAGCATTCCCATCGGTTCGGGCACTGGGCGCTCTCACAAACCGTGTGCAACCGCAAATCGGAGATCAGGTCTTTTGTGGAGAAAAAAACAGGATTCGAGGGAAGCCGGACTTTAATCCAGTCAGGCTTCTTTTGCTGGTGCAAAGTAGAATCAATTTTGATGGTGGACATGGATGACAACGATTTTCTCTTCCAGTGCTGCTCTGTCAATCAAGTATGGCCGGTAAAAAAGCGGTCTCTCACGAAGGCACAGAGCACAAAGGGAAAAATGGGTAGGGCTGCGGCCTCCGGACGAGTTGGAAAATTGGGTCATGCTGGAAGATGACCCTCCGAAATTCCCCATTTCGCATTCTTCAAAAGCTATTCAATTTAAAAGTTCCCAATGAGAAAAGGTGGCGGCCTGTCCGCGGTATTCTCCCGCTTCATTGACCAGATTCCAGACAGTCGCTTGTTGGATTCGAAATCTTTGTCCCGTGCTGGCAATGCGGATGCCGGAGTAGTCATCGATGAATCCTCGTTCACGCACGCGGCGCAGAAATTCGGCGCGTTCGCTTTGATGCATGGGTTCGGCGGTTTGCCGTGAGGGCATGCGAGTGAGTGTCGACCAATCCATCTGCCAGAGTTTAAGCGCGGAGGCATTGCCGTAGTTTAAAACCTGCTCCGACTCTGTGCCACCAGACACAATGACAAACGGCGCTTGAAACAAACTCCGTGCATCGATCTTTGCATCTCCTGTCCGCTCGATGAGATCTTTTCCCGTCCAGTGCCGATAAGATCTCAGCAGGAGAACCGAATGCGGCACGATAAAATCCCAGTTTTCAGTGAGTGGATCCATGGTTTGAAGAATACAAAAGAAGCCCCGGTGCGGCGATGAGGGAATTTCGCAGCTTGTCGATCCGTCTGGAATTCGTTCGAATGCGTCCGATGAAAAAGAATCTACGTGATGTCCCCGGCGGCCCGCCGGCCCTTGGCCCCTACTCTCTCGGCGTTGTCACCGAGGGAAAATTTCTCTTCGTTTCCGGCATGACTCCTTGGGATCCCGCAACGGGAAAACTGGATTGCGGCTCGATTGCCCGTCAGACGGAACTTGTCTGCGAAAACATCGGTAAGGTCCTCAAAGCCGGCGGAGCTGGTTTTGAAAATGTGGTCAGCACGCGCGTTTATCTTTCAAATCTCACCAAAGAAAATTTCGCCGAGATGAATGAGGTCTATCTCCGCTACTTTGGAGAAGCCCTTCCCACACGGGCCACCATTGGCGCACAGCTTCTGGGATTTGATGTTGAAATCGAGTGTGTCGCGAATCTTTCGCTGTAAATAATTCGATCAATTAACATCTTTCCGTCTGTTTTGATTGCGGCATCAGACGGGAACGGGCAGAAAGGGTGTCATGTCATTTAAAGATTTAGGCCTTTCGGAATCAGTTCTTCACGGGGCCCAGCGCATGGGGTATTCCGAACCCACTCCTATTCAGCTTCGCGCAGCTCCTGTGATTCTTTCCGGACGCGACCTTGTTGCCTCGGCTCAGACCGGCACAGGAAAGACCGCCGCCTTCGCATTGCCGGTGCTTTCCATGATGGATCATCCCGAACCCCGCATTCGCTGCTTGGTCCTCGAACCCACCCGCGAACTCGCAATGCAGGTGGAAACGGCCTTCCGCGACTACATGCGCTTCATGCACACGGAAGTCGCCCTCATCCACGGCGGCGTGGGCTATGGTAAACAACGTGATGATTTGAAACGGCATTGCGACGTGATCGTTGCCACACCCGGCCGACTGCTCGACCACATGCAGCAAGGATTGGTTGACCTGAGTTCTCTGAAATTTCTCATCCTTGATGAAGTCGACCGCATGCTGGACATGGGATTTCTTCCCGATGTGCGCCGGATCGTGGAGCAATGCCCCAAAGACAGGCAGACGCTCCTTTTCTCTGCCACCATTCCCGAGGAAATCCAACGCCTCTCCGCATGGTGCTTAAAAGATCCCGAGCGCATCGAGATCGGCGCCCGGCGTTCCCCGGCGGAAACCGTAACCCACGCGTTGTATCCCGTGGCGTCGGATCAGAAATTCGACCTCCTCCTCGCCCTGCTCGAGCGCACGAATTACGACAGCGTTTTGATTTTCACCCGCACGAAGGACGGCGCGGACCGCATCTCGCGCCAACTCAAAACCGCTAACCACTCGGTTGCCACACTCCACTCGAACCGCACGCAGAACGAACGTGTTGATGCCCTCGAAGGCTTCAAAGGTGGTCGCTATGAAGTGATGGTCGCAACGGACATCGCCGCACGCGGTATCGATATCGCCGGCGTGAGCCATGTGGTGAACTACGATGTGCCGCAACATCCCGAAGACTACGTGCACCGCATCGGGCGCACTGGACGCGCTCAGACAGTCGGCGAGGCATTTACGATCATGACCGCTGAAGAACTCCCGCATGTGCTGGATATCGAGCGTTTCATCGGCCAGAAAGTGCCGCGTTCAAAAATCGATAATTTCAACTATCTCTACACTGCCCTCTTCAATGAAGAAGGCGTTGTCGCCTCGCTGAAATCTGCCAAGGGCGTTCGCACCCACAAGGGCATGCGCTTTGGCGCGAGGAAAAAACGGTAGTCCAATCGGGCCGTGCGGAACCTCAATCTCCGCATGTCTAGCCTGGAGGCCAAGCGAGCGGGCGACCGCCGATCAAGTGCACATGCAGGTGAGGAACGGTCTCGCCGCCATCCGGGCCATTGTTGATGACCAATCGATACCCTGACTGATCGATTTTTTCGCGACGCGCCACCTCAGCGGCTGTGAGCAAAAGATGGCCAAGCAAGGATTCATGCTCCTCCGCCGCCGCACCCACACGGGGAACGGCCAGTTTGGGAATGACCAGAATGTGAACAGGAGATTGCGGAGAGATGTCACGAAATGCCAAGCAACGATCATCCTCAAAAACAATTTTGGCGGGAATTTCGCGGGCTATGATTTTTTCGAATAACGTCATGTCAGTTGCAGATTCAATTCCCTCGCCCGATGGCTCATGTCCACCTCGCCGCGAATGAAGATAACAATTTCGCCCATCAGGCTTGAGCAGTCGCGGGTCCAGACCTTCGCGCAACGCAGCAATTTCACACAATCGTGCAGATCGCTGAGCTCGACCTGCTGCGTGGTGGAATCAATAATTTCGCGAAGGCGGGAACGCAGGAGTTCGAAAAAAATCAACTCGTAGCCCGTGCCGGCACTGCGGGCGATTTCAGAGAGTGACACACGAACCGGCGGCGGCAGCGTCTGAAAACACTTCGCCACATCCGCGTATCCGATGACCTGCAGCACGGACTGAACGGCCTTTTCCAGCCGCGAAATGCTCACTGTATTCTCATCAAATTCCTGACGCAGGAATGTCGAGACGCTCTCCGTGACATGACTTGTGAGCCACCACTTTTTGTAGCCCGCTGACTCGGCCGCGCGAACCACAGCGGAACTCAGCCAAGCCCGGTCATAGTTCATGATCGTGCCATCCTGGAACCGCACAAGCGGGTAGTTGTCACGCAGCGCAATCACGTCTGAAAAAGCACAGGCTGGTCAGGGGTATCCGCCACGCGGCGTTCGAGGGACTCAATCTCCTCGATAAAATCTCCCACTTCTTGAAATTGTCGATACACCGAAGCGTAGCGCACATAGGCCACCGGATCGAGTTTGTGCAGGCGCGCCATGACCATGATTCCCAACTCGCGGGACGTGATTTCGCCATCCTGTTCGGTTTCGAGTTGATGGTGAATTTCCTCCACGATGCGTTCGATTTCCTCATGCGGAATCGGACGTTTTTCGCAGGCCTTGGCAATGCTTCCAAAGAGCTTCTTGCGGTCAAAACTTTCGCGGCGCAAATCCCGTTTTTCCACCCGCAATTCACTCCGCTCCAAAACCTCGTATGTCGTAAATCGCGTCTCACAATCCAAACACGTCCGCCGACGCCGAATCGTCGCCCCATCTTTCGAAAGGCGCGAATCAATCACTTTATCATCGAGTGCTCCACACTTCGGGCAACGCATATATGTTGTGCAAATTAGGAAACACCGAGACTATTGACTCAACATATTGAGGAATCAATTTATTTCTCCCCGATAACAAATAAAAAGGGCTGTCCCCTCTCCTCAACGCTCAAAAAACCCTGCAATCCCCATTCCATGAAACCGGACCGCAGTAATTCCGCTCAAGGGTCTTTTCTTGTGCCTGATCTGGCCAGTCGAGTCGCCCCCACCAAAACCCGAAGAGGTTGCTTCCTGTGCAAAGGCCGATAATAGGCTCATACCGTAGCGTTGAAGGTTTTCTCAAACTCGCTGACGACCCTGATGATTTCATCGAAGGATGGTGTCTCACCAAAAAACATGGGGCCGCGCATGGCTTCGTAGTCTGACTTCCAGTCCGGCAGATGGTTGGCGGGCGGAACGAGCCTGAAGGTGCCGGGTTTATGTGTGGAGTAGTCCACCCAGGCGTAACGGAAAAAAATTTCCCGATGCTCCGCGACACGCTGGAAGAGGGCAGTATCGGCCAAAGCCCGCTCACCGACTCCTGCTGTGAGCAGGCACCAGAGATCGTAGTAATGCCGAGCCATGCGGAGCTTTCGCGGCTTGTCGGCGGGGCGGAAAGTTTCCTCATGAAGCAGGCAGGCTTTTTCCCAGAAGGTGCGCTCAGCCGCGAGGACGCGGATCGTAGCGCCCGCATTGGCATCGAGGGCCGGGAACTGTTCGATGACATAAGGCAGGATGAATTTTTCCTCATGTGGCCAGTCATCAGAGCGAGCACCCAGCTCGATTTTGACCTGCTGCGGCACATAACCAGTCGTGCTGGGCGGAAAGACCGAAGGGTAGTGAAAGAGCAGGCATTGCCCGTCAGGCATGTTGGGATCGATTTCGAGATGCCATCCGTCCCAGCCCAAAGTCTCGGCGATACGAGCAGCGAGTTCGGTCCGCAATTTGTCCTGCACCCACCGGCGGCAGGTTTCCATGAGTGCCTCCAATCGCGCCTTGCGCTGCTTGTTGCTCGGAGCCTTGTCCGGTGCGGCATCGCTGCCGAAGCCGAGCACATCCTTATCCACGATGAGATCAATGTCCTCGGAGAAGCGATGGATGAGCTTCCAAGCTTTCGAGAGCGAAGTGCCACCTTTGAAGGTCAGATGCTCACCGATGCCGGGCAGGGTGAAGAGTTCGCGCAGGGTCCAGCAGACCCAGAAGTCTTTCTCCACGCTGAAGGCGTCGAGTCGCATCGAGCGGTTCACCTCCATGAAGGCATTGAGGCGCCTCTCGTCGGGCAGTTGGATAAAGCGGTTCATCTCACAGCTTGGCCCGGATTCTTCATCACCTGTCGGAATATGTTGGCAATCCAAGCCGGGGCACAGACTGCGTCGGCGAGCAAAGCGTCACGGTCGGATGGAGAAAGGTTGCGCCGAAGCCTCGCAATGATGTCGTCGTCAACGAAGCGTTTGCCAATCCATCGCAGGGCGAGGATGACTTGAGCGCTCCGAGGATTCTTCGTCGAGACAAATCGCGGTGAAACATTGCGGAGCACAGTCGTGGATTTGCCATTACGGAGGCGGCAACTGCGGCCCGTGGTAAAATACCAGGATTGCATGGGAACCTGATCGCTGAGTCCGAGAGCGTTGGCGGCATGAGCCCCCGAAGGCAGGATGTCGGCGCCGGCTTTCCGCCGCAGGAGATCGTTCCAACCATCCAGACTCGGACCGAGATCGCCAAGCAAGGGATCGTGTCTCGGCACATGATAAAGTCCGCGTCCAGCCCGCCGCAGCACC
>JBEIMO010000050.1:0-11040 GCA_040378625.1 Verrucomicrobiia bacterium
GACTTTAACCGCACAAACCGGTCGGGGCGCAATCTGCACTTCGGCATTCGCGAGCATGCGATGTGCGGCATCATGAACGGCATCGCTTATGACGGAATCTTCCGTGCCAGTGGTGCGACATTCCTTGTTTTCAGTGACTATGGACGTCCATCGATTCGCGTGGCGGCACTGTCGCATCTCCCGACCGTTTATATTTTCACCCATGATTCTGTGGGCGTCGGCGAGGATGGACCAACTCACGAGCCGGTAGAAACCGTTGCCGCGTTGCGGGCGATTCCGGGCTTGGATGTCATTCGTCCCGGAGATCCGGAAGAGACTGCTGGAGCTTTTGCGGCGGCATTTGAAAAAACAACGGGGCCGACGATGCTTGTTTTGTCGCGCCAAAATCTCCCGACCTTGAATGAAATCACGGTCGAGACCCGTCGGGATGGCGTTTTGAAAGGTGGTTACATTGCAAAAAAAGAAACTGCAGCGCTCAATCTCATCCTCTTGGCTGCAGGAAGTGAGCTCCAGCATGCGATGAAAGCCGCCGCCGATCTCGGCCCTGGCACGCGTGTCGTTTCGTTGCCTTGCTTTGAGCGCTTTGAAAGCCAGAGCGCGGAATACAAAGAATCCGTCCTGCCAAAATCCTGCCGCAAGCGTGTGTCTATCGAAGCCGGTATTTCTGACCCATGGTTCCGCTATGTCGGCATGGATGGGAAAACTGTTTCCATCGATCGCTTCGGTCTCAGCGCGCCTGGCAATATCGTCATGGAGCAACTTGGCATCACGGCAGCGAATCTTGTGGAAGTGGCCAAGTCGCTCTAACGCGGCCCGATGTCGTCCAAATTCGATCCTGAGCTCATCCGCCGTAAAGCGGAGGAATTCGAATCCGCCAGCCTGCGTGATATTCTCGCGTGGGCTTGGCAGGAATTCGGAGAGCGTGCAGCTATTGGAACCAGTTTCCAAGGAGCTGGCCTGGTCGCTATCCATACGGCCTACACGCATGGGTTTCGGTTTCCTGTTTTTACGATCGATACGGGACTTCTCTTTCCCGAAACGCTCGAGCTCAAAGCCAAAATTGAAAAGCGTTTTGACATCACGATCGAATCGCTGATTCCCGAACAATCGCTCGATGAGCAAGCGGCGGAGCTTGGCCCTGAGCTCTGGCAGTCAAAGCCTGATCTTTGCTGCTCGCTGCGCAAAGTCATTCCTCTTCAAAAAAAATTATCCTCGTTGGATATGTGGATTACCGGAATGCGGCGCCAGCAGAATGAAACCCGCGAGGCGATCAAAATTGCGGAGCTCTATCATTTCGATGTGCTGCGCGATCAATACATCGTTAAACTCAATCCCATGGCGGCTTGGTCGCGCGATGCTGTGCAGGCCTACATGGCCGAGCATGGTCTGCCGGTGAATGCGCTCACCGCTTTGGGATATCGATCGATTGGATGTCAGCCCTGCACGCGTCCGACGGCGGATGGCGAAAATGAGCGCGCAGGACGCTGGACGGGTTTTGATAAAAGCGAGTGTGGAATTCATTCCTTTTTGGGCAGCAATATTTGAGCAATGTCTGAATGCGCCTCGACAGGGGGATGCGCTGGAAGTTAAAAAACGATCATGATTAGCATGACCGGCCATGGACGAGGTGAGAGCAGAACAAAAAAATGGACTGCCGTGGTGGAGTGTCATTCCGTAAATCGCAAAGCCGCTGAGGTTGTTTTTCATTGCGACCGTTCTGTCGCTTGGCTCGAGCCGGGCGTGCGTGAGCGTGTGTTGGAGCGGATTGCGCGGGGTCGGGTTCAGGTGAACCTTCTGCTCACTCAAGAAAGCGGTCAGAAAGAACATTTCTTCGATGACGAGCGGGCGGCTGCTTTTGTCCGTGAAGCACTTCGCTTACAAAAAAAACTCGGCGTTGGTGGCGAGCTGACCATCTCGGATGTTTTAGCCGCGCCGGGAATTGCGCGCTCCAGCGAGCCTCCAGGCGAAGCCGCGCGGGAGACAGTGATTGCCGCGCTGGACAAGGCGCTTGAGGGCCTTGCTGCCACGCGTTCCCGCGAGGGAGCTGCTTTGCAAAAGGTCCTTAAAAAAAGTGCCGATCGGTTGGCATCACTCGTCAAAAAAATTTCGCCGCTGGCAAAAGGAGTTTCCGAGAAACACCGCGAGGTATTGAGGGAGCGCATCGAACGAGCGGGTATCAGCCTTCGCGCGGATGATCCGCGACTCGCCACGGAAATCGCCATGTTTGCCGAGCGCTGTGATATTACCGAGGAACTCGAGCGAGCCGTGAGTCACATTGCGCAATTCCACGAGAAGCTCATGGATAAAGCCCCTGTGGGCCGAACGCTGGAATTTCTCGCACAGGAACTCGGCCGCGAATTCAACACCATGGGATCGAAGTCCTCCAACACTGCGATTGCGCGCCATGTGATCGATGCCAAAGTGGAGTTGGACAGAATCCGCGAACAACTTGCCAACATTGAATAATTTTAAAATCACCCGCGCTGGCATTCTTTTTGTGATTTCCGCACCTTCCGGCGCGGGCAAGACAACGCTTATTCATTCACTCCGTCAGAAGCAGGATTTCATCTACTCCGTTTCGTGCACGACCCGCTCACCAAGGCCAGGAGAGGTTCACGGAGAGCATTACTTTTTTATGAGTGATGAGGAATTTCAAAGCCACATTGCAGCGGGGGACTTTCTTGAGCATGCCGAAGTGCATGGACGTTTTTATGGCACGCTCAAATCGAATGTCATCGCCCATTTGAAGCAGGGAACCGATGTGCTTCTTGATGTTGATACAGTGGGCGCAGCGAGCATTCGTGCGTGTCAGGATCCGATCATTCAAGCGGCATTGGCCGATGTATTCATCATGCCTCCGGGACTTGACGAAATCTCGCGCAGGCTTAGCCAGCGCGGCACGGAGAGTGATGAGCAAGTCGCAACACGTCTTCGCAATGCGGCATCCGAAATGGAGAAATGGCACGAATACCGTTACACTCTCGTTAGCGGATCGAGGGAAGAGGACGTTGAAAAATTTCGCGGCATCATGTTGGCTGAACGCTCGCTCGCTCGGCGTCTCACACTTTCCCCTCTATGAAAAAAACTGTCATTCTTGGAGTCTCTGGATCGATCGCGTGTTACAAGGCTGCCGACCTGACGAGCCGCATGACACAAGGCGGAATCAATGTTTGCGTAGTGATGACATCGCATGCTGTCGAGTTCGTCGCCCCACTCACTTTTCAAACACTCTCACGCAATCCAGTAACCACCGGCATTTTTGATGAGAAGGAATCTTGGCATCCCGGCCATATCGCGCTTGCAGATTCGGCGGATCTTTTATTGATCGCCCCCGCCACGGCAAACGTCATTGCAAAGTTGGCGAATGGAATCGCAGATGATGCGCTCACATCGATTGCACTCGCGACCAATGCGCCTCTGCTCATCGCGCCCGCGATGAACGGTAAGATGTGGCTGCATGCGGCGACGCAAGAGAATGTTCAAAAATTAAAATCCCGCGGAGCCCATTTTATCGGCCCTGAGGAGGGATTGCTTGCTTGTGGATATGAGGGAATAGGCAGGCTCTGGGACGTCGGAGGCATTGTCGCCGAGATGCAAAAAATACTCGGCGTCTGAGTTTTTGAAATTCCCTCCATGTTCTCCCCTTTAAAATATTTTAAAAAATCAAATGATTTTTTTGAAAATGGTATTGACGTAAGTGCGCGACCGACTTATTCACAATTGCGAGTGAGTTATTCACATGATTTTCACAACCAATTTCCCGCAGATGCGGACAGAAGGGGGGGATATTAAATGCCAGTAGCAAAGAAACCTGCAGCAAAAAAACCAGCAGCTAAGAAAGCTCCCGTGAAAAAAGCAGCCGCCGCTAAGAAGCCGGTCGCTAAGAAAGCGGTTGCCAAGAAGCCTGTTGCTAAAAAGCCAGTAGCCAAGAAGCCGGTAGCCAAAAAAGCTCCCGCCAAGAAGGCAGCGGCCGCTAAGCCAGCCGCTAAAAAAGCGGTAGCCAAGAAAAAGAAATAACCCGCCCTCTGTCCTCAGGACAGATTGCAAAATCAAGTTGGAGGAAGTCGTGAGACTTCCTCCAATTTTTTTATGCCAAGAAGCCGAGCGCGGTTTTGGTCAGAGTTAACAAAATCGGTGCACAGCAGAGATTCGAAGATTCGGTAGTTGAAGGGAGAGTAAACGCAGGTTGGCCCGTAAGGGCGTAGAGCCACGGCGCAAGTCAAAGTCTGCTTCGCCACAGAGATCGTTTTGTTGATGCGGGCTTTTTTTAGGTCTGGAATTTGAGATTGCGGATTGACGCGCAGCAGCGGCTGAGGCAGCATCGCAAACCTTTTTGATTTCATGCGTCACACCATCTCGATTCTAGTGGAAAATAAATTCGGCGTCTTGACCCGCGTAGCGGGCATGTTCAGCGGCCGTGGGTTCAACATCGACACCTTGAATGTCGGTCCAACGCTGGATCCATCGGCATCCCGCATGACGATTGTTGTGCGTGGCGATGACAAGGTTCTTGAGCAAGTGACCAAGCAGCTCGAAAAACTGATCGATGTGATCGAGGTTCAAGATTTCCGCGATGAGGAGTATGTGGACCGCGAGCTCGTTCTTCTGAGCGTCAATGCCGATTCCAAGACACGCTCCGAGGTCATGCAGATCTGCGACATTTTCCGCGCCAAAATCATCGACGTTCAGCCCAACAAGCTGGCGATTGAAATCACCGGCACCGAATCCAAAATCCAGAAGTTTTTAAGCCTTATGGAAACATTTGGAATCATCGATCTCACCCGCACGGGCAAGGTTGCCCTTTCGCGCATTTAAAAAAACTCACCCAAACAAAAACTAAATAACACCTAATCATGCCTGCCAAAATCTACACTGACAAAGACGCCGACCTGAAAGTTCTCAAAGGAAAAACAATCGCTGTGCTGGGATTCGGATCCCAAGGCCATGCGCACGCATTGAACCTGAAAGAAAGCGGCGTGAAGGTGATCATCGGACTTTATCCTAAATCCAAGAGCCGCGCTGTGGCTGCCAAGCAAGGATTTGAAGTGTTCGACACCGATGAAGCCGTTCGCCGCGCTGATGTCATCATGATTGCGATTCCCGACACCAAGCAGCCTGCCGCTTATCAGAAGGACATCGCTCCGAATCTCAAAGCCGGCAAGACGGTTGTCTTCTCTCACGGCTTCAGCATCCATTACAAAACCATCGTCCCGCCGAAGAATGTCAACGTCATCATGGTTGCTCCCAAAGGACCAGGTCACATTGTTCGCCGTCAATACACCGAAGGCAAAGGTGTTCCGACGCTCATCGCCGTTTATCAAAACCCAGGAAAAGATGCGAAGAAGATCGCTCTCGCATGGGCCAAAGGAATCGGTGGAACACGTGGTGGTGTGTTGGAGACAACATTTAAAGAAGAGACCGAAACCGATCTCTTCGGTGAACAAACCGTTCTCTGCGGTGGTTGCTCTGCCCTTGTCCAAGCCGGATTTGAAACACTTATCGAAGCCGGATATTCGCCAGAGATGGCCTATTTCGAATGCTTGCATGAATTGAAATTGATCGTTGATTTGATGAACGAGTCGGGCATCGCCGGCATGCGTTTCTCGATCAGCGAAACCGCCAAGTGGGGCGACGTGACTGTTGGTCCGAAGATCGTGGACGCTTCCGTGAAGAAGCGCATGAAAGCTGCCCTCAAAGACATTCAGAACGGCAAATTCGCCAAAGATTGGGTTAAGGAATTCCAAGGCGGCTACAAGCGCTATGACGCCTTGCTCAAAGCCGGCGAAAAACATCCGATCGAAAAAACCGGTGAGCGCCTTCGTTCGCTCATGCCTTGGATTCAAAAGAAAAATCTCAAAGGCGCCCAAGCGGCCTACTAATCGGAGGGCACCCCATGCCAGACACATCGACCAAACCAATCAGCGTCATCACAGGTGGCTCGGGCTTTCTGGGCTCACACCTCAGCGACCGCTTGCTTGCGGAAGGCCATCGCGTCATTGCTGTGGACAATCTCATCACGGGAAACACAGCAAACATCGAGCACCTCGCGGGCAATCAGGACTTCAAGTTCATTCGTCATGACGTCACGGAATACATCTTTATTCCCGGCAAGGTTGATTACGTCTGGCATTTCGCGAGCCCCGCGAGCCCAATCGATTATTTGAAAATTCCAATTCCGACGCTCAAGGTCGGTTCGCTTGGAACCCACAATGCGCTTGGTTTGGCCCGCGAAAAGGGAGCGGCATTTATTCTGGCTTCGACATCCGAATGCTACGGAGACCCGCTCATCCACCCTCAAACCGAAGACTACTGGGGCAACGTAAATCCGATTGGACCACGTGGAGTCTATGATGAAGCCAAGCGGTTCGCCGAGGCGATTACGATGGCCTATCATCGCTTCCACGGGATGAACACGCACATCGTTCGTATTTTCAATACCTATGGTCCGCGTATGCGTCTCAATGACGGTCGCGTCGTCCCGGCCTTTATTGGTCAGGCTTTGACGGGAGAGCCGATGACTATTTTTGGTGATGGCACCCAGACGCGCAGCTTCTGCTATGTGTCGGATTTGATCGATGGCATTTTCCGTCTCATGATGAGCGATTTTCACGAACCCGTGAACATTGGTAACCCGCGTGAGATGACGATTAGTGAGTTTGGTGAGGAAATCCGCAAAATCACCGGCACCAAGTCCCAGATCGAATACAAGCCATTGCCAGTGGATGACCCGAAGGTCCGTCAGCCAAATATCGACCGTGCCCGCAAGGTGCTAGGCTGGGAGCCGAAGGTGGATTTTGACAAAGGCATCCGCGAGACGATTGAATATTTCCGCCCGCGCGTTTAATTTCTAATACCGATTTTTTAGATCCCAACCCCAATCTATGAAAAAAAACTCGTCCCCCTTGTTCTTATTGGTAGGCGCAGTTGCGCTGATCGGCGCGCTTCCGCTTTACGCTGAAACCGGCAAAGAATACGACATCAAAAAAATCGAGCCCGCGCTGTTTGAATCGCCTCAGATCACTGCGGGCAGCTACCGGAAGCAGGCCCAGCAAGGGCGCACCGCGCAGTGGCTCGAGGTGGATGTGACATTTGATCGTAAAAAATCAACCGACGATCAGAAGTTCTCCGGCGACCTCACATTCAATTACTACATTCTACTCAGCAACAAAGGCGTCACAAAAGAAGGCAAGCAGACGCTTTTGAAAGGCAGCGTGGTCCATACAGAAGTGCCCGAAGGCCGAGGACTGCATGCCTGTGCGTTCGTGAGCCCGCAAACTCTAGCATTCTATTTTGATGGAAAGCCACCCGCGTCAATCATGCAGGCAGTGGTCGATGTGGGTGTGGAAATTATCGGCAAGGAAGGCTTGGTGGCCATCGCCACTTCGAAAGGAACTGTTTCCGCCGATAAGGGCTGGTGGTCCAATCCCAAGGATATGGATGTGGTCGAAGGTAAAGTTCTCAACAAAGATAATACGCCGTTCTCGGCACTGGCGTGGGATTACTATCAGCCCGTCAAACCAAAATCCGGTAACTAACGCATGTCACGGCCCGCCCGAATATTTGCTCTGAATTTGGGAATGCAAACCGTCAGTTTGACGGAATTCCATTCATTGGCCGAGGGCGGATTGAAGTTGGTTGCATTTAAAAAGGCGGAGTTGATTGTTGATCCTGCGGCTGATGCCACGCGCTCGGCACAAATCGAGGCATTGGTGAAAGAATTGGCTTCTGAATTGCATCTAAAGCCAAAAACGAAGGTGAATTTATGCCTGACCTCGCAAGAGGTTTTTTCCCGTGTAGTGAAATTGCCGGGATCCACTTCGGAGGATGTCAAATCGATTATCGGATTCGAAGCCCAGCAGAACGTGCCATTTCCGATTGATGAGGTCGTTTGGGACTATCAGATCATGGGCGAGAGCCGCAATTCCAATTGGGATGTGGCATTGGTGGCAATGAAGGCCGACCGGCTTGGTGAAGTTGTGGAATCCGTAAGGACCGGCGGGCTTGTGGCCGATAACGTGGATGTTGCTCCTGTCGCCCTCTACAATGCTTTTTGTTACAATTATCCGGAAGTCACCGGATGCTCGCTCGTGGTTGATTTGGGGGCCCGCACGACGAATCTGATTTTCTGTGAGGATGGGCGATTCTTCAGTCGCAGTATTCCGATTGGTGGAAATTCGATCAGCGCCGCCATTGCGAAGGAATTCAATCAAGAGATAACTATTGCCGAGCGACTCAAGATCGAGAAGGGCATTGTAGGTCTTGGAGGAGCTTATTCCGAACCGGAAGACCCAACGGTTGCCCGAATCGCCAAAGTGATCCGCAACACTATGACCCGTTTGCATGCGGAGATTGCGCGGTCGATTAACTTCTATCGAACCAGCCAGGGTGGCAGCACTCCGCAACGTATTTTTCTTTCCGGGGGGAGTGCCGCGTTGCCGTATGCCTCCGAATTCTTTTCAGAAAAACTCCAGATTTCCGTGGAGTTTTTTGATCCGCTTCGCAATGTCCTCGTGTCAGACGGCGTCCTTCCCGCCGATGGCGTCGCAAGCACCTTGGGCATCGGTGAGGCGGTAGGAACTGCTGTTCGTGTGCTTAAAAATTGTCCTGTTGAAATCAATTTGCGACCCGAGAGCGTCATTCGTGCCCAGAAGTTGGCTCGGCGTAAACCACAGCTTGTTTTAGCCGCATTGTTTCTCGTTCTGGCGCCGACGATTTGGTGGCTGCATTTTGATTCGGTTACAAAATCGACGAAGGAATTGGCTGATAAGTTCCAACTGCAGAACAAACAGCTCACCGATCTCTCGGCCAAAATCGACAAGGAGATAGCTGATCAGAAGCGCTTGAATGCTGAGTCTGCCCCATTTTTTTTGGTCGCGAGCGAGAGATCAGCTTGGACATCGATTGTCGATGAGTTGGCTGACAAATTGCCGCCCCGGTTTATTTGGATGACGCAGTTGAAGCCAGTGGTTGGGACTCTTGCGCCGCAACAAGATCCAGGAAAACCGCCTACGCCTGCCGCCAAACCAGGTCAGCCTGCGGCACCTGCGCAGAAGGCGATTACGGCCATCGAAGTGGTTGGACTCTATTTGGACAATCCTCCTAACCAGAAAGCAGCCCTGCTCATTGACGAATTTTATGAAAAACTCGTCGGATCGGAGATTTTTTCTATCAGTGAAGATAAATCCAAGATCATTACTCAACGAACCACGCCCACTGGCGAAAGTTGGGCGTATGGATACACGCTCGTTTTACCGCTGAAACAGCCCATCGCGATACCATGAACTGGTTTAAAGAAAACCCCATTTTAGGTGCGATGCTGGCGATTCTTCTAGTCGGGGCCGGAGCCATGACCTACCTCGCGATTGATGCCAAATTGCAATACGACGCTGCGGTGGAAAATTACAACACGCAGGTCAAAAACGTTGAGGGTATCAAAAAGAAATCACCGTATCCCAGCGAAGCGATTCTGAAAGCAGCCCAAAAACAAACAAAGGAATACAAAGAATCATTGGAAGCATTTCGGATGGGTCTCTCCAAAATGGAGGCTCCTCTTGAATCGATCACTCCGCAGGAATTTCAGGATAATCTCCGTAACGCCGTAAACACCATTCGGGCCAAAGCGCAGGAAAAAAAAGTGAGGTTGCCCGAAAAATTTTATTTAGGGTTTGAGGATTTCCAATCCCAGTTGCCCGCGCCGGAGGCCGCTCCTACGCTGAATCGGGAGTTTAAAACCATTCAGAAGCTCGTGAACCAGCTGGTCGAATGGAAAGTGGATTCGATCGACCTCTTGGATCGTAAACAACCGGCATCTCAACCAACGCCGACTCCCACGCCAGCCGGAAACAAGAAAGCTCCCGAACCCGCTCCAGTTGGGCCAAAAATTGGTGTCAGTAATCTGTCGCTCACATTCACCAGTTCGCTGGAGAAATGCCGTTACGCTCTGAATGAAATTCCCAAAAGCACCGAGTTTCTCATCATTCGCAACCTGACCATCGAAAATACCAAGCCAACCCCTCCATCCCGCATGGGTAAAGCGGATCAGGAAAATCCCGAGCAGCCGCAAGCCGCAAAGGATTCACCGAAAACCATCCAGGTTGTTCTGGGCCAAGAATCGGTCAAATCCTCGCTGAGCATTGAAATTCTTGATTTTCCTGATCTCAAGCCGGAGGGCGCCACGGCGAAATAACGCATCATGGACTGGCTAAAAAAGAACTACGACATTTCACTGCTCGCGCTGGTCACTATCGTTTTGTTGGCAAGTGCTGGCTTGGTTTTTGTTCAATCGCCGGTAGCGCCCGTAACAATCGGCGCTGCAACGCCAGCATCAAATAGTAAGGAAACAATTCCTCCACCGGACTTCGATGCCATAACGAAGGCTCAGGCAATCGTTGCTTCGCCCAAGCTCTGGAATGAAAAATCTGCTGATGGTCGCGAGCGGGGTGCTCTTTTTGTATCCCGTCCCTATCTTCTGAAAGATGGAAAATTGATCGATCCCATCGAAGGGCAGGAACAACTGCACGCTCCAATCACCAATGCTTGGCTGATCGAATATTCGCTCAATTACGCAGAAATCAACATCAAGGAGCAGGATCCTGACAATGACGGGTTCACGAATCTTGAGGAATTTGAAGCACAGACCGATCCCACAGATCCTGCATCCGCCCCGCCTGCCATCTATAAACTCAAGCTTGTCAAGTATGAGGCCAAGCCATTCCGCTTGTTATTTCAGGGAGATCCTTCCGGCGATGGGGTCGAGTTCCAAATCAACGCCAAGGAATTGAAAGGCTCTGCCAAAACCCAATTCAAACGCATTGGGGAACGCATTGAAAATGCCCCATATAAAATCCTCAAATACGAGAAAAAAGAAGCTGTTAACGAGCGCACAACGGCGATGGATGACGTTTCAGAACTTATCGTCCAAAATACTGAAACAGAAGCCACCATCGTCTTGGTCCGCAACAAAGAAACCAATGATCCCACTTCATTCGGCGAATTTTTGAACCTTTTGAACAATGAAACTTTTAGACTCAAAAAGGGAGA
>JBEIMO010000051.1:0-11038 GCA_040378625.1 Verrucomicrobiia bacterium
ATGGGAGCGGTGAGCGGGGCATCGGCGCCACCAGCGAGCATGATGTCGGCTTTTCCCAAGACAATCTGCTCGGCCGCCCAAGGAATCGCAAAAGCTGCCGACGCGCATGTGGCCGATACGACTGCGCCCGGGCCTTCCGCGCCGAGGGATTGTGCCACGGCCCCGCTGATCGACCCGAACGACGCCATCGCCAGCGCCGAGGGTTTGGATTTTCCCGAAAAAGATTCTTCAAATCCCTCACCAAGGCGCGCGATCGGGCCGCGCGAGGAGCCAAGCGCGAGGCCGATGCGCTGACGGGGTATTTGACGCGGTATGCGCGCCAGTTCCCAAGCTTCGTGGGCGGCGGCATAGGCGAGTTGGGCGCAACGGTCCGACTGGCGCACCAGTTTCGGCAGAGGGATCGAAATCTTCGGCGCCTCGCACACGGCGAAACGCTTCGTTCCTATCGAAAAATCCTTCCAGCGTGCGGCCACGGATCCCGATTGGGCGGCCTTCCATAATGCCTCGGCGGATTCTCCTGCACACGAAATCGTGCCAAGGCCTGTGATAACCACAGGGTCGGCGGCGAGGAGTTTGGCAAGAAGAGACATGTCTCATCATCGAATAGAAATCCCATCAGCTTCACAAGGCTGCGCATGATGAAGAAAAACCTTTCCAGCATGGCTGAGTTGGTTCAAATGGCTGGCTCATGATTCATCCCGCGAACAAATATAAACAAATCTGGGACGGTTTTGTGCTTCTGGCGACTACAGCAGCAGCCGTGGAAATTCCTCTCCGACTCGCCATGGATCTGCCTTTGCGAGGGGCGCTTCTCTATTTCGATGTGTGCATTGCCGCCGTATTCGTCGTCGATATGGTCCTGACTTTTTTTACGGCTGTTTATGATAACGGAGTTCTTATCGACAACCGAAAGGAAGTGGCGCGTCGTTATTTGAAGGGCTGGTTTTTTATCGATCTGCTGGCGATTTTGCCTCTGGATTTGCTGTTTGGATCCGCTTTTAGGCATGCCCGCTTGCTGCGTCTGATTCGCTTGGCGCACGTTGCCACGTTCATGCAGAAGGTGGCCAAGGCCAATGTCGTCAATGCCAGCGTGCTTCGCATGGTGTTCCTGGCTTTTTGGGTTTCCCTTTTTGCGCACTGGTCGGCTTGCGGCTGGATCGCGCTTGGTGCGGGAAATATCGGTGATGAATGGAAAACGGATGAAGGCCTGCTTTACCTCCGCAGCCTGTATTGGGCGGTTACAACGATTGTTACGATCGGTTACGGCGACATCACGCCGGTGACGGCTGGACAAACCATCTTTACCATAGGAATTCAGTTGCTTGGGGCGGGTCTCTACGGCTACGTGATCGCTATTTTTGCGAGCCTTATCGCCAAGCTCGATGTGGCCCGGAGTCATTTTTCTGAGCAGCTCGAAAAAATGAATACGTTCATGCGTTTTCGTAAAATCCCAAACGAGCTGCAGGATCGCATTCGCAACTACTACGAATATCTCTGGCTTTCCCGCCGGGGCTACGATGAAGAGCATGTTTTGGCCGACTTGCCTGAGTCGCTGAAACTTCAGGTGTCGCTCCACCTCAACAAAGGCATGATCGAAAAAGTGCCGATATTCAGTGGCGCGGGAGACGATCTCATCCAACAAATCGTCATGAAATTGAAGTCCGTTGTCTTCACTCCGGGCGACTACATTTTCCGTGAGGGCGAAATCGGTGACAGCATGTATTTCATCAGTCGCGGTCGCGTGGAGGTTGTTTCCAAAGACGGGAACAACATTTATGCCACGCTTTCCGATGGGAACTTCTTCGGTGAAATCGCGCTACTGCTCCAACAGCCTAGAAATGCGAGCATCCGCGCCGTGGACTATGTGGATCTCTACACTCTTGACCACGCCAATCTCGAAGAAGTGCTGCAAAAATTTCCTGAATTCATGGAACACATCCATGACCTCGCCAAAAAGCGCCACGCCGAAATCGCGAAGAATTAAATCTCCGAAAGGGTTTTTGGACAGGATGACAGGATGGGCATGATTTACAGGATGGGATTGGGGCAGTTAGAAACTGCGCGAAACGGAAGCTATCCTGATTTAGGGTGCGCCAACCTTTGTGAATGGGGGATGTCAGCGGGTAGACAACAACGGTAGGGAGCGTTTTATTGAGCGCATTGAAACTTGCTGTAATTAAAGTAGATACATCAAGGGGGTTTTCAGCCCGGAAAAAACCTTCGTGCTGCTTAGAAAGCGCTTTTCACTGCCATAGCTTTTTTCCTGGGAATCCTGAAATCCTGTCTAATTTCTGCGGCTTTATTCTTTGGCTTCCTCAACCCCGTAATACTTCACGCCGATCTCAATTTTTTCGCGGCCATTTGTGGTGCGCCATTTGTTGGAATCCCGGAGCGAGTAGATGCAACCGCAGTATTCCTGCTGATAGAATTGTTCGCGTTTTGAGATTTCCAGCATGCGTTGGGCGCCTCCGCCTTTGCGCCAGTTGAACGTCCAGTATTTGAGGTCTGGATATTTTTGCGCGGCGCGTTCTCCGCAACCATTGATTTGCTCCATGTCCTTCCAGCGGGAAATGCCGAGGCAACTGGTGATCACTGGAAATCCATTTTCGTGGGCGTAGAGGGCGGTTCGCTCGAAACGCATGTCGAAACACATCGTGCAGCGGGCGCCCTTCTCGGGTTCCCATTCCAAGCCCTTCGCGCGGGCGAACCAGTTGTCGGTATCATAATCCGCATCGATGAAGGGAATGCCCTCCTTTTCGGCGAAGCGGATGTTCTCCGCTTTGCGGATCTCGTATTCCTCGCGGGGATGGATGTTCGGATTGTAGAAGTAGATGGTGTAATCGATTCCAGACGCGGACATCGCTTCCATCACCTCACCCGAGCACGGCGCGCAGCAGGAGTGGAGGAGCACTTTCTTGTGTCCATCCGGCGGTTCAAGAATCGGTCGCGGGTTCATAGGATGTGCGTTTGAATCAGATTTTGATTTCTCTGGCGAGCGTCAATGCGGGCTGGGTCTGATATTTCAATGGAACTGTTTATTCAATCGCCGACACATTATTTTTCAAAAAAGAAATATTTGCGGATCATTTCATTAAGCGTAGATATTGAATCATGCGTGCCAGCGTGAATATTGAAGAGGCGATTGCTAAAGTTGTAGGTCGCCGCCAATTGGGAGCTGCATCGGTAAAATATGGCCTTGATATGCAACGATCGCTTGATCAGTTGGCTCCGTCTAAAATTCCCCGTGGTATTTATCGCTTTCGCTCACACAAGGAGGCTGACCAGTGGCTGATGGATCATTGGACTCGGAAACCGGCGAATTAACTTCCCGGGCACCTTTCCGGGAGGATTTGGTAAAACTCTGTCGGGAATTACGCTCGCGAGGTGCTCGATTTATTGTGGTGGGAGGTTTTGCGGTGATTTTTGCCGGCTATCCCAGAACCACTGGCGATATTGATCTTCTTATTGATGTAAGCCTCGAAAATGAAGCGAGCGTCTTTGATGCGTTGGCGACATTGCCGGATGGCTGCGTTCGGGAGTTGTTACCGGGTGAGGTTGGAAAATACACGGTAGTGCGCGTCGCGGATGAGATATTGGTTGATCTCATGGGAAGTGCATCTGGCATTACCTATGATGAGGCGTCCGGCAGTGTGGTTATTCATGAGGTGGATGGTGAACCGATTCCTTTCGCCAGCCCGGAATTGCTTTGGCGAATGAAATGTCGTGCAGGCAGGGAAAAGGATCGGGGAGATATTGAATTCCTGCGCCAATGGTTTGCAGCTAGGGGCGTGATGCCTCCGCAAATTTAGCAGAAGCGTCCTTTTCCAATCTCAATCGGGCTCTATCTTAACTTTATTAAAAAATGGCGCCGATTTTAAGCCGGCGCCATTTCTATGGTATGAAGGAGACACGCAGCACGTCTCTCCTTTGAGTTTAAGAAGCCTTACTTCGCCTTGCCTTGGCTGGCGACGGCGTTCATGGCTGCGGCAATGGCATCCTGGTCGCCGAGGTAGTAGCTCTTGATCGGCTTGAGGTCGTTGTCGAGTTCATACACGAGCGGAACACCGGTTGGGATGTTGAGTTTGAGGACTTCTTCCTCACTGAGATTGTCGAGATACTTCACGAGCGCACGAAGGCTGTTGCCGTGGGCGGCGATGATGACGCGTTTGCCGGACTTGACGGTTGGTGCGATTTTCTCGTGCCAGAGCGGGAGGAAGCGGTCGACCGTATCCTTGAGGCACTCGGTGAGCGGAAGTTGGGATTCTGAAATTCCTGCGTAGCGGGGATCGTGACCGGGCCAGCGTTCATCGGATTTCTCAAGCGCTGGCGGCGGGATGTCGTAGCTGCGGCGCCAGACGAGCACTTGTTCGTCGCCGAATTTTGCAGCGGTCTCGGCTTTGTTGAGGCCTTGGAGTGCGCCGTAGTGGCGTTCGTTGAGGCGCCAGTCTTTTTCCATGGGAATCCAAAGTTGATCGAGTTCGGTGAGCACGCCCCAGAGCGTGTTGAGGGCGCGCTTGAGGACCGACACGAAAGCAATATCAAAGGTGAAGCCCTCTTTTTTCAGAAGCTGGCCGGCAGCCTTGGCTTCTTCGCGACCTTTGTCGCTGAGCTCGACATCGTGCCAACCGGTGAAGCGGTTTTCTTTGTTCCAGGTGCTTTCGCCGTGACGGATGAGGACAAGTTTGTGCATGTGAAATTATGTTGAATTGGTTTTATAACCTTTGAAAATGCCCCGTGGCAAGTGGCACCATTTTCAGGCTCGTATGACATTTCGATTTTTGACTTTCAACATGCAAAACGGCCAACCGTGGAAGGAGGCCGATCCTGACGCGAAAGACATCGATCTTCCAAGCGTGGGCCGGTTTTTGCAGGAACAAAATGCCGACATCATTTGCTTGCAGGAAGTCGAGCGCGGGCATGACGGAGGACATCAAGTCAACCCCCCGCCGAATTTTCTCAAGCTTCGGGAGATGCTTCCCGATTACGATGCCGTGTTCGCGTATCCGTTGGAGAATAAAACCGAGATCCCTTTTGGATTGGGGTTGGCCATTTTTTCAAAAACCAAATTGCGCGATTTTGAGCGAATCGATCTGCCAGCCGCGCCGCTGGAATTCGAGTTCGCCGGCAAGCAGCGTCACGCTTCACCGCGTTTGTTGATCGAAGCCACAACGACGATTCAGGGTCGTGATCTGCGTTTGCTCAATACCCACCTGCAGGCCTTTTTTATGATTGGGGGGACCAGCGCGGATCATCCCGAACAAAGAAACCTGATCGAGCATCGCCTCCGATTGCAGAAGGGTGCAGCCATTCTTTGCGGTGATATGAACTCGGCGCCCCACGAGGGGGTTGTTGAACAATTTGAGGGAGCGGGATACCGCACGGTGCAAAACGAAGAAGTCACCTGGCGCCGGCGCCCTTACGTGGTGGACCACATTTTTGCAAATGCCCAGTTGCGTGCGGTTTCTCATTCCGTCATTCCCACGCTGACCTCCGACCACCATGCATTGACGGCGGAGTTGGAATTCGTTTCCTAAGGAGTTTTGTAACAATTTCGCAAAATCTCAGTATTGAAGTTTTAGAAATTGTATTCTCCCATCAGAGCCAACAAACTTCTCCCAACCTTTTCAGAAAATATGCCGCGCAATAAATCCTCTCGCGAACTCATCGTAATAGAAACGAAGTCGACTCTTAATACGGGTATTAAGGAAACGATTTCGGAACTGGAGATTCCTCTGGCCGAAAAAATCAACGAATACGTCATGAAGTTGGGTTACTCCAATGCGCATGTCTTGGGCGTTCTCGTCCAGCTTCTGACTGGCGGAAAGGTGCGTGTCGATTTCCGCGATTACACCGAACGCCTCCAGTTACTTAATGCCGACGATATGATGACTCGTGCCGACGCGGTGGCTCTGTTCGATGAGCACATGCAGACTTTGAGCAATTCCGGCGGAGGGGACGATGGCATTAACGTGACGCAAAAAATCGTTGTCCAGATGCCAAAAATCGGCCTGCCGAGAAAATAAGAGCAGGAATGGAAAATCAGGGCGATCATCGTCGTGCGGCTGATTTAAATTTGAAGGGACGCAGGGTTGCGGTTTTCTCCGAACGTAGTTACAGATAAGGTCATGAATTGGCTGCTCACCCTTGTCTGCTGCGCGGGTATTTTTCTGTGCTCGGGATGTCGCAAGCCGGCGCCTGTTGAGGCGGAGGAGGAAGTCGCTGAAGCCCCGCAACCATCCCCAACGCCGATCAAAGTCATCAGCGTTGGAGTTTTTCTGCCTCTCAAAGGCGAAGGCGCGCAAGCTGGTGAAGCGGCCTTGAATGGATTGATCCTTGCTGCGGAGGAGACCAATGCCAAAGGCGGTGTGCTCGGCCAGTTCGTGCGACTCATCGTTCGGGATACCAAATCGGAAGCCGACAAGGCGGAAAAGGCCGTGCGTGATTTGGTGGACGAGGACAAAGTCGTGGCGATCATTGGCGGTATTTCCCATGGCACTTTTGAAGGCTCGGATGTGGCCAATGAAATCGGCATTCCAATGATCGCATTGGCTTCGATCATGCCGGGAATTCCTCAGAAGGAGCCGTGGATCTTCCGCCCATGTGATGTCGATGCCTACTCTGGTCGAGTGATGGCGAAGTTCGCGGAATCCATAGGAGCCACTCGGGCGATTGTGCTTTACGATTCCGACCAGGAATACTCCAGAACCCTCGCGCTGGACTTCGGAAAGCAGTTCAAACGCAAGCGGAGTTTTCAAATAGCCGGGGAGCCTTACACCTCGTCGGCCGTGAATTTTTCGAATCAGCTGAACATGATCAAAAAAAAGAATCCGGAGGTTGTGTATCTGCCGGAGTTTGCTCCCAAAGCTTCGGAAATCATCAAGCAGGCTCGTGCGCTCGGTTTGACGATGCCATTTCTTGGCACGGCATCCTGGGATTCCTTTGATTTTTTACATCGTGCAGGAGTTGCTGCCAATGATTGCTATTTGCCAGGGCGCTTCAACAGGGGCGGTGGATTGCCTGCCAGCGCGGCATTTGCGGCGACCTACAATCAGAAATACAATCAGTCGCCCTCTGCGATGTCAGCGCTCGGATATGATGCGTTTGGATTGGTTGTTAACGGCATCCAAGCCGCCGAATCCACCGAACCCGCCAAGCTGCGCAAGGCTCTGCGGGGAATCAAAAAATACGAAGGCATTACGGGCCTCATCACTCTCAATCCCGAATCCGCCGAACCTCGGCCAGTGCCTGTTTTAAGGGTTGAGAGCGGTGAGTTCAGTTTCCTCGAAACAATAGTCCCCTGATCAGATTTCTTTCTCCGTCCGCTTGCTGTCCATTAAGGCCGAAAACAGCAAAATTAACCACAGAGGACACAGAGAGCACGGAGGGTTAGATAAATCAAAGAGCGTTCTCTGTTTTATGTAACCTGCAAAGCTCCATTAAATATTCCTGTGAGTCCTTTAAATCCTGTCATCCTGTCCAAAAATCTCTTTTCGGATTAAGCGGATTTTGCAGGTTGGATGAGTTCGATTTCGTAGCCTTCGGGGGCGTCGATGAAGGCAATAACGGAGCCGTTGGAACTATGATGAGGGCCGTCGCTGAGCGGATAGCCAAGTGCGGCGGAGTGCTTGGCGAAGGCCTCGAGATCTTCAACTTCAAAGGCCAGATGCGTTAAATCGGGGCCGACAACAACTGGGCCGCTGCCATCGTATTTGCAGATTTCAATCAACTCCTCGCTGCCGGGAGTTTTGAAGAAAACCAATTCCGATCCGCGTCCACTCTTGCTGCGGCGAATTTCCTCGAGGCCGAGAACGTCACGATAAAAAGATGTGGTTTTGTCCAAATCGGAGACGCGATATCGAGTGTGGAGAAGTTTTTTAACCATGGGTGAGAAATATTTTCGAGCGATCGGATCCAGCAATGTGCCTGCGAAAGCCTCTATAAATCAACACGCAAGTTTCCCTTGCGGTAAGAAACATTCAAAGATAAGGTAGTAACTGCAATGAACGAAGGCCCTTCGCCTTCGCGAAACTGCTTAAGGAAGGGTGGCTGAGTCCGGTTTAAAGCACTCGACTCGAAATCGAACGACCTCACAAGGGTCCGCGGGTTCGAATCCCGCCCCTTCCGCCATCAATCCGCGCAGCGGATTCTTTAATGTGGGCGCGGAATGAGAACGCAGTTCGACCGCCGCACAGCGGCAAAGACCGAGCAAAGCACGGCCCCAAAGGGGTGAAGGCCCGAAATCAATCCCGCCCCTTCCGTCAGCTTTTATTTTCCAACGGATTCGAGTTCCAACGTGATCGTGGGACGGTCGCAGACTTCCGAAGGGCCAAAGTATTGAATGGAACCAGGGAAGGCGAATTGGGTTGTTTTGGCCCAGGACTCGCGATTTTTTTCGAATTCCTTGAATGCCGGACCATCGAGTTCGACGAGGGCTTTTTTGATGACGGGAACCATTTTGCCATGGCGGCGTTCCATGTTCATCATGCGCGCGAGCGGGATGCCGCCGGCCTGCCACTCGGATGCGGGGCGCGTGAGGTGGCGAACCGAGCAGATGTAGCCAGTGAGTCCCTCGCGGAGCAGCAATGCGGCAGTGAAGCCGAGCGTGTAGGTGTAGTCCGCATCGAAATTCGACGGCACGGCGCAACGTCCTTCGTAGCCGAAATAATGCGGCTGCGGCGAGAAGCTACCTTGGAATTTTCCGGCGGCTTTCATTTCCTTGAGGCGGGATTCGACGAGGTCGATGAGGAGGCGCTGAGTATCGATGCGGGCGACTTGGACGTTGCCGTGCGGGTCACGGTCGAGGATGAGCTGATTGGCAATATCGTCAGGCAGGCTGCGGTAAAGCGCGGCTCCGGAGGTGGAAAGTTTACCGCTAACGAATTCCCGTTTTTGCGGGAGCGTGTCCAACGCATTGAAGGCGTCGGCGTGGTGCGCGAGAAGCTCATTGAGTTCGCTCATCAGCGCACCCATCTCAGGCACAAATTCGATGAGACCTTCTGGAATAAGAACGGTGCCGAATTTTTCTCCATTGGCCGCGCGGAAGGCAACGGTGTCGGCGATCTGATCCACAATTTGACGAAGTGTCATGCCTCGCTCGGAGACTTCTTCGGAAATGAGGGTGATTGTTGCGCGAGTCTGCAACGCGCATTCCAGCGCAATGTGCGAGGCGGAGCGGCCCATGAGCTTGATGAAGTGCCAGTATTTGCGGGCGGAAATAGCGTCGCGTTGGATGTTGCCGATGAGGTCGGAATAAACTTTCGAGGCCGTATCGAAGCCGAAGCTGGTTTCGATGTATTCGCCTCGCAGATCGCCGTCGATGGTCTTAGGAACGCCGACCACGCAGAGTGGCGACCCTTGGGCTTTGGCAAATTCAGCGAGCTTGCTGGCATTCGAATTTGAATCATCGCCGCCGATGACAACCAGCGCGGTGAGTTGGCGCGCTTGGACGGTTTCCATGGCCTTGAGAAAATCTTCGTGCGATTCGAGTTTGGTGCGGCCCGAGCCAATGATGTCGAATCCACCGGTGTTGCGGTAACACTCGATCGTGGCGGCATCGAGTTCTTTGCCTTTGTTGCTGATCAGGCCGTCCGGCCCATTGGAAAATCCAAAAACCGAGCTTTCGGGATTGATGCGTTTGATGGCATCGAAAATGCCTGCAATGACATTGTGTCCGCCGGGAGCCGGGCCGCCGGAGAGAATCACGCCAACGCGGATCGGAGCCGATGCAGGGGCTTTGTCTCCCGCCACAAATGTCACGGCTGGCAGTTCAAAGGTGTTGGGAAACGCGGCGCGGATTTCTTCTGCGTTGGATGCAGGAAGCGTTGTTTTTGTCGCCAGGGATTTCTCGCTCAGCGAGGCGGGGAGTTTGGGTTGATAGGCGGCGCGGGCTTTTTCAAGGGCGGTTGGTTGAGACATATTAAAAATTAGTATCGAAGATTTCTTAACGCGCTGGAACGTCATGGCAAGATCGGACTGCGACGATTCCTGGCTTTGCACATGGCGCGTGATTGGGTAATTCTGGAGACGGATTCAAAAAACGAGCCACACTGCGCAAAGCCGCTGAAATGGAACGTTGAAATGTTCTCCATCAAGAGTGGATGCCGCTCTCCAACTTCTTAAATTTTATGAGCTCGATAATTGAAATGACTGTTCCGCTGGCGCATGCTCCATACCGCGTGCTTGTTGGTTCTGGTTTGCTGGTTCAATGCGGCGAGCAGATTTTAAAAGTTTCCAAACCCTGCCGCTGCGCGGTTGTTACTGATTCGAATGTCGAACCGCTCTATGCCAAAATCGTTCGCGAGTCGCTGGAGCGCGCGGGTTTTGATGTCGTGGTAATACCAGTTCCTGCTGGTGAAGCCTCCAAATCTCTCAGCTGCGCGGGCGAGGTGTGCGATGCGATGATCGCTGCGGGATTGGACCGCTCTGCGCTGCTGGTCGCCTTGGGGGGTGGAGTCATTGGTGATCTCGCAGGCTTTGTGGCGGCGATCTACTACCGCGGAATCCCGTTCATCCAGATTCCTACAACTATCGTTTCTCAGGTGGACAGTTCGGTCGGAGGAAAAACAGGAGTCAATGCGCGCGGCGGCAAGAATCTCATCGGTTCATTTCATCAACCGAAACTTGTTCTCGCCGATACGGACACGTTGTCCACGCTGCCAGAGCGGGAGTTTAACGAGGGCTTTGCGGAGGTCATCAAACACGCGGCGATTCGCGATGGCGCGATGCTGGATCATCTCAACGACCTCCCGGCCTTAATCGCCAGAAATGTTGCCATCAAAGCCGCCATCGTTGCGGAGGATGAGTTTGAAACCAAGGGCGTGCGGGCGTTGTTGAACTTTGGCCACACCATCGGTCATGGTATCGAGGCGGCCGCTGGCTATGGCCGATTTTTGCATGGCGAGGCTATCAGTCTCGGGCTTCTGGCCGCTTGCAGATTGTCGGTGGAGAAGGCCGGTCTTTCTTTGAAGGAGTCGGAGCAGATCACCTCCGCGTTGGCGCATTACAAACTCCCTCTGCATTTGCCGTCGGACATTTCAAC
>JBEIMO010000052.1:0-10868 GCA_040378625.1 Verrucomicrobiia bacterium
CCGATGGTAGTGCTTCTATAGGTTGTGCGAGAGTAGGTCGTTGCCAGTATTATGCCCGGTGTCTTGGAAACAGGACACCGGGCTTTTTTTTTACGCCCCGCTGGCGCCAATTCGAAATGCCAAAATTCGAAATGAGGGAATGCCAACGACGATCTTTATTACCTGGCGTGGCGTGCCAGGCGACGGATGTCTTCGGGAAGTTCAGAGCGGTCTTCGGCACTAACGCGATCGATAAAGAGGATACCTCGCGTGTGGTCGAGTTCATGCTGGATGGCGCGGGCAAGTAGGCCTTCCGCCTCAAATTCGATGGGGTTTCCATCAATGAGCATGGCTTTGACTCGCACGGAAAATTGGCGGGGAATATCAGCAGAAATATCAGGGAAACTGAGACAACCTTCCGATTCGACATTCGTTTTTCCAAAAATTTCAACCTCAGCATTCATTAATGCGAGCGGCATTAGAGATTCAAAGTCTGCTGTTTTTCCTTTCACTCGCATGGCGCTCGGACGTTTTTTGATTTGAGGGACGTCGAGGATGAAGAGTTGGAGGGGCATGCCGACTTGTTGGGCGGCCAATCCGAGTCCTTCGGCGTGACGCATTGTTTCGATCATGTCCTGCACGAGGGAACGAATGCGGTCGTCGATGTCTTGAATGCGTGTTCCCGGTGTTCGAAGGGCGGGATGATCAAATGTGGTGATTTCGAGAATCATGGTTTATCCGGTTGAGTGAAGGCGGGCACGTCTTTGATGCCAGCGGCTTTTAAAGCATCGAGCACTTTGACCACAATGCCGAATGGGGCTTCGCGGTCAGCTTGCAGAGCGATGTTGCGGTTGGGATGTTTCTGGCGGGCTGTCGTTAGTCCTTCGGCGAGTTTATCGATTGAAAGCGGAATATCATCCAAAGCAATGTCCGTGGAGCTCTTGACGCGGAGAATAATAGGTTCTTTGCGATCGGTCGAAGCTGTTTCCGCAGTTTTGGAGTCAGGGAGATTGATTTGAAGCTGGTGCTGTTTTTTGCGGAAGTTGGTCGTGACGATAAAAAAGATCAGGAGAATCGCCAGAATGTCGATGAGTGAAACGACATTGATAAACGGGCTGCGGCGTTTGCGGGTGTAGAATCGCATGACGTGTTAAAAGGGGCGTCAGGATGCCTGATAGAGCTTCGCGAGAAGATCTGAGGCAACGGATTCCATCGATACGGCCATCATCTCGATGCGTCGCATAAAATAGCTATGAAAAATCAGGCAGGGAACGGCAACAGCTAAGCCGACGATGGTTGTGTTGAGTGCCTCCGAAATGCCTTTGGCCACAATGACCGGATCGCCTGCTCCGCCGAGTTCGGCAAAGATGCCAACGAGACCGGAAAGAGTTCCGAGAAGGCCAATGAGGGGTCCAGCACCTGCACCGATTTCAAGAATGATGAGCCCTTTTTCCATTCTCGCGATTTCGTGTCGGGCGCGGGTTTGAACGGCTTCGAGGTTTTCGGATTTCGGCCAATTCAAATGATTGATCAGCGTGCCAAGAATGCGCGACATCGCCGAGGGATGCCTTTCCATTGTTTCATAAAGGGCTTCCAGAGTGTCGCCAGGTTGGAGGTTTTCAATAGCGTTAGTGATTTGACGAGGAAGAATAACTGACTCACGGAGGCGCCAACTGCGCAAAATCGCGGCGGTCAGACCAAAAATCGAGAGCAGGATGAGGAGGATCATGAATGGTCCGCCTTTGATGAAAAAGGAGGCCACTGCGGAGAGTGTCGAATCAGGTGTCATTAGTTGCCGAGGATGCTAAACGAGTAGTCGATTTCGAGGCGACCGTTTTCGAGGAGATTTGAGACTTCGGGAGGAATAGCCGGGAGTTCTGCTTGCAAAATGGCAGAGATGCAAACGGACGCAAAACTTTCATTCGAGCTGTTGGAAAGGACCTGCGGAGCTTTGACTTTGCCATTGGGGAGCACGGTGAATCGAATTTCCACGGTGCCAATGTTCAAGAGTCCCATTTGGGAATTCACATAATAATACCAACGCGAGCCAATGGCGTCGGAGAGTTCTTTTTTGTAGCGACCGATAGGCGTCGCGTTGGCTTCCACCGAAGATCGTCCACGATTCGAAATGTTGCCCCGGATGCGGCTGATTCGCGTTTCCGGTTGATATCCGCTGGATGCTGGAGGCTTGGGTTTAGAATCGGCATTTTGAGTGGTGGAGGGGGGCGATTTGGGACGGGGTTTTTCTAGAAGAGCGATCTCCGCTTCCATGCGGGGCGTTGGCTCCGCTTCGGCTTTTGGCAAGGAGGCAGATTCAGCGGCGTTGGCAGCTGCAGATTCACTGGGTTTGCCGCTGCTATGGCTTCGATTGTGAAATTCCAAACCGCGTTCATCTTTGCCCTCTAGAGTTGGCATCGCCAGTTGCCCGGTCGGCGATTTCTCGCTGGCTGCAATCGAGTCGTTCTCAGATTCAAAGGGGGCGTCCTTTTTGGGTTTCTTTGTGGATTTTTTTTGTGGTGAGGTGGAGACAAATGCTGGTTGCGGAGTGGTTGCTGGCGGGGGAGGGAGGATTGTCAGCTGAATCGGATTTTCCTCGGCATAGCTCAACGGCGGAGGCTTGGAGGGATTCAGCAAAAAAAACGCAATCGCCATCAGCAGGAAAAGATGGAGGAAAATCGAGAGGCCGAATGCGGCGATGGTCTCGCTTCGTGATTCTTCCTGATGGATGGAAAGGCGGTTCATTGCTTATCGGGCCAATGATGCCCGCCAAATCCAGCTATAGGGAATAGCTCCGTGTGAGAGCATCCAGTCGTTAAATTTGCGGAGAGACCACCCTTCGTTTTCGACAAGGTGGCGATGCAGCTTCTCGACTTCAAGGCGACCCAGCAAATAGCTCATCGGCACAGTTGGGCTGGATGTATACCAGTTCACATCCGCCGCGGCCCGTGCAGCGGTGAATTGAACGCCATCCTGCAAACGCTTCGCCGCCGTCGCGTGTGTGAGCGATCCATCGTGGAGTCCGCAATCAATAACGATTCTATGGGCGCGCCAGAGGGCGTCATGAAGTTGAATAAGCTCCGCGCCGGGAATGGTGACCAACTTTTCGGAAACGGCCGTCTTTTCGCACCACATCGTCCAGCCTTCGTAAAAGATCGAGTGCGAAAATAAGCGTCGCAGGCGGCTGGAATGTCGAAACTGGATAACAAATTGCAAATGATGACCTGGGTAGGCTTCATGCACCGATGTAAGTTCCAAGCCGTGATGCTGCCGGATCTCTGCCAGCTTTTGAGCGGGCTCATGCACATCGAGGCTCAGGTCATTGACCCAAAAGATTCCGGTCTGCTTTCGGGAAAACGGCTCTGGCGCACTGTAAGCGGCAGTCGGGAATTGGTGCTTCAAAAAAGCAGGGACGCGCAAGACCTTGAGTTCATCGCCTTCGGGAAGTGTCACAAGGTTGAGCTTTTTGAGCTTGGTTTTGATGTCCGCCGTCGTCGTGCGATAAACATCGAGGAGCGATTCCTTGGGAGTCCATTTCGCGGCAGCCTGATCAATAAATTCGCGCGCGGATTTTCGGCCATGCTTTTTGGCGGCTTCTCGGAGCAGGAACTCATGGCGAGCCACTTCGTGTTCGCCTGCAGCGCGAGCTTCAGGCAGCGAGAGGTCCAGGCCGAGTTGTTCACGGATGAGAAATTCAAAGCGGTCCCGTCCGATTGAAAAACTTCCTTCAGGCGCGGGGCGTTTGCGGCGAACAGCCTTGGCGTAGTCTGCAAACGCTGATTCCGCGCTGCGCAGAAGAGATGGGATCTTTTTTTGGTTTTTCGAAAACCGAGAAAGTTCGGGCTCAAGTTCCTGAAGAAACTCGATGGATCCCGCGCAGGATTTTTCCGTGAGGGAAACCCATAAGGGATCTGGAAGTTTGATGCATTCCGTTGCTGCGGCAAGGTAGTCAGGAATCCTGCTCAGGCGGGATTCAATGGCGGGAATGACTTTGGAAAGTTTTTCCGCGCCGCGCACGACCAGTTCAAAAATGGCATCAGCGGCGGAATTGCAGTGGATCTGCGGGTTTGTCTGCCATCGTGCCAAATCGCGATCGAACAGCAGATCCATTCGCAAACGTGCAAGAAGCCCTCGGCGATCAAGCCAGTCATCTCCAGCGAATGCCGCTTCGGGCAGAGTTTCGACTCGGCGAAGTGTTTCTTCGATCAAGGCGATATTTTGCAAATAAACAGCCGGTGTGTTCTCGCTGAGCAAGCCGTCGTATTTGTGAAATCCCAGTTTGCTGCCGTGCTCTGGAAAAAGCTCGCAGGAGGTTTTTAGCCAATGATCCGCGATCGAATGAAATTCCAAAAGAATCGCGCGATCGACTGCAGGATTCAGACTTTTGCCGGTTGGGCGGTTTTTTTTCATTTATCGCCGCCGGTCAATTTGGATTCTGCAAAGTAGCGTTTTGTTTCCGAGGCAATGACTCCGCTCAATAGTAAAAGAGCCACCAGATTCGGAATGGCCATGAGTCCATTCATCATGTCGGAGAAGTTCCATACGGCGTCGCTTTTCCAGACGCAGCCAATAAAGACAGCGCCAACCCAAAGCCAGCGGTATGGAGTGATGGCTTTAATGCCAACCAAGTATTCAACGGCCTTCTCTCCGTAATACGACCATCCCAGAATTGTCGAAAACACGAATGTCAACAATCCGCCGACTAGAATGATATCTCCAAAAAGTCCAAGATGGTGGAAGGCCTGATCGCACAACCTCGCTTTGTTCATGCCTTCGTTTTGCCAATCTCCCGAAGATACGATGACGAGACCAGTGAGCGCGCAGACCACCACAGTATCCCAGAATGTCCCGGTGCTGGAAACCAATGCCTGGCGCACCGGATCGCGCGTGCGAGCGGCTGCGGCGACAATGGGTGCGCTGCCCAGGCCCGACTCGTTGGAAAATAGCCCGCGTGCGATTCCGAAGCGCATGGCCTCGGCAATTCCTGCGCCGACAAATCCGCCAACGGCTGCTTGACCCGTAAAAGCGCTGGAAAAAATGAGCGCGAGGGTTGAACCCATTTTATCCCACGTCATAGCGAGAATGATGGTGCACCCGGCGACATAAAAAATCGCCATGAACGGCACGAGAATCGTGCAGAAGCTGGCGATGGATTGGATGCCCCCAAGAATCACGGCGGCGGTAATGACAGTCAGAAGAACGCCAATCGATGCCTTGAGAGCAGGATCCGAGATCGCAAAAGGAAGGAGTTCTTTTTTTGCCACGATCATGTCCGAGATCGCATTGGCCTGCGCCATGTTGCCGATTCCAAAAGCCGCGATGGCTGTAAAAACGGCGAATAAAATGCCCGCCCACTTGGCATTCAGGGCGCGTTCGAGCACATACATTGGTCCTCCTGACATCTGCCCGCGTTCGTTGGTGACGCGGTATTTTACGGAAAGAAGGGCCTCCGCATATTTTGTGGCAATGCCAAAAACGCCGGTGAGCCACATCCAGAGCACCGCGCCGGGCCCGCCGAGAAGCACGGCTCCAGCCACGCCGTAGATGTTTCCCGTTCCAATTGTTGCCGCCAGCGCTGTGACGAGCGCGCCAAACTGGCTGACATCACCCGGCGAGCCTTCTTCTTTCGCAAATGAAATGCGGATCGCTTTGCCAAGGTGACGTTGAATGAACCCCGTGCGGAAGGTCAGAAAAAGATGGGTTCCGGCGAGGAGGAAAACAAGCCAAGGACCCCACACAAAGGAGGCGGCTTGTTCGATGAGTTGATTGATTGTTTCCACGATTGGTCATCAAAAACCTGATGTTCATGAGCGACAAGCATGAAGATTCTACTTCAGGAGGATCAAAAAAATCAGCTCAGCCCTCGCTTGATTCGCTTTCATTCAAAAAAACCAGAATTTTTCTGGAAATATTTTATCGGGAGGATTACTCCTCAATGCGTTCTCATGAGCTCCGACTATTCCAACAAAGTTTCCGAATCGTATCTCAATCTTAACGATGACGAAACGGGAGAGCTTGGAGACAAGGTCCAGCAGGTCCGAGCAGAACTCGAAAGCCTCAAGCAAAAACAAGAGGAAATTGAGCGCGAAAAAACCCGCCTGGAAGAGCTTAAGCGCCGCCAAGACTCGCTGGATCAGGGACGTTCCGAGATGCTCGATAAGTTAACGCGCGCCCTCGTTGTCGTGCAGCGCGAGACTGAAGAATCTCAAAAACGTGTCGAGCAAATGAACACGATTTACCATTCATTCACCGAGCATCTGCGCCAATTGGAGGTCATTAATGCCCGCTCATGGGGTCCTCAGGAATTGCCTCGTGAATTGAGCAAAGCCCTCAGTGCCGTTGAGGACGCACGCGCCGAGTATATCAAAGCTCAGGCCAAAATTTCCGTTGATAGCACATCCGAGCTTTCGGAGTCTTTGGCGGGATCCTCAGAGCCCGAGTATGAGTTCATGGATAGCCAAGGCTTCATGCAGTGGCTCAAAAACGGCTTTGCCTTCACACTGCCGCTTCAAGTTTTGGGACTCATTGCCCTGCTGGTTTACATTTGGTGCTCATCCTCTGCGAAGTAAGATTCCATGCGCTTCACCAAGTTGTCATCATCAACAAAAGTCAGCACCGAACAGCGTCGTTTGGAGAAGGAGCATGAGGATTTGCTCCGTCGTGAGCGGGAATTAAAAAAAGCCCTCGTCACAATTCCCAAGCAGATTCAGAAGAAGAAAGAGAAAGAGCGAAAGACGCAAACTCTCCATGTCGCAGGAACCGCCCAAAGCATTCCTTTTGGTTCCCGCATTTCGCGTCCAGTTGCTCCTTCACGGAAAACCCGTTCCCTGCCAGCCAGAGAGCTTCAAAATGCAAGAATCAGATTTTTGCTCCTCTGCATCGTATTAGCCAGTGTCGTTATCATGCTCTGGCGCGCCATTCCCTCCAAGTAAGGAATCCACCGTCTTCGGTTTTTTAGTAGGGTGTTTTCCCGCTCTTTCAGGCGCATTCAAAATCATTGCGTCACTGTGGTCGTGCGGTGAATAGTTAGAGAATGTTTACCGGACTTGTTGAGGAAATGGGGCGATGCGAGTGGTTGAAGCGAGAGGCGGGCTCGGCGCGCTTGGCGATCGTTGCTCCTTCGATTGAAAAGTCGGTGGCGCTTGGCGATAGCGTTTCCGTGAATGGATGCTGCCTCACGGTGACCTCGCATGAGAATGTGGTCATGACATTCGACCTTCTGGAGGAAACGCTTCAACGCACGAACCTGCACGCGCTGGTGCCTGGCGCGGGAGTGAATCTTGAGCGCTCGCTGCGCGCTGATGGCCGTCTCGGCGGTCACTTTGTCCAAGGTCATGTGGACACCACGATCCGTCTTTCCAGCTTGGAACAAAAAGGAGCCGACCTGCGTTTGGATTTTGAAATGCCGTCGGAGTTCGCCGCCTATATCGCCTTCAAAGGCTCAGTGGCCATCAGTGGCGTGAGTTTAACTGTCGCCGAGGTCGGAGATAAAACTTTTACGGTTTGGATTATCCCGCACACCGCCTCCCACACCAATTTAGGTGCGTTGAAAGTCGGTGACTCGGTGAACCTGGAGTGCGACGTCCTTGCCAAATATGCCGCCCGCATCATGCAAGTGCGCGGCTAATAGCTGCACTCACCAAAAGCGGAAGTTTTTCCAGACAGGATGACAGGATTTTCCAGGAATCTTTTTCTTCAGCTCGATTAGTTCTGAATTACCTCGACGCCTCGTATCAGGACAAGGGACCTCTCGACAATTTACTTCACGAAGGTCGCAAAATATTTTCAGAAAAAATTCTCCTCCCCCCGTAGATGTCCTACCTCGGTTGTTAGGTTTGTTGGCGAAATGATCGTCAAAATTTTCCACATTATCGAGACCGCCATCAATCGCATTCGCCAGCAGAACTGCATCAAACCGAGTTTTGCGAAGCAGGAGGAATTTTGTTTCAAAAACCCCTTGAGGCGCGATGTATGAAATTCACGATCGATCGCGTTAAGCTTATTCGACTCCTCAAGGTTGTGAGCACGTCCAATGGAGTCTGCAAAAGGGAAAAGAGTCCTCTGCTGCGAATCCAAGCGTCGGATGGAATTCTGGAGTTATCTTTCAATAATACCGACGCCGGATGCGAAGCAATTGTGGAGAGTTCTGGCGTTTGCTTTCTTCGACATGCCAAGTTCAAGCAACTGCTTCAGACATACCACTCCGACCACCAGCACAAGTCGGTAATTGATATCGAAGTCACCCCAACTGCCATCCGTATCGGTCGCACGGAAATCAATCGCGAGGGTTGGGAGATTTCGCTCTTCCAAAATCCCGACATGGCCCCGCGCAAATTGACCTTTTTAAAGCCAATTCCAGAGAAAGAAAGCGAGACCCATACTCAGATAGAAATTTCTTTCGAGCCCAGCGCCGATGGCCATTCAAAATCTATCATCACTCTCCCTAGCGAGCCTGTCCTCGAAAAAATTGAAGCGGAGAAAAATGCTGAATGAATCCACAATACAACATCCAAAATGCAAAATTGTGCGAAGCGCATTTCCATGCCAGAAATATGATGATTCGCGAAACTGTCGCCTACCTCCTCCCCTCAGTTTCTTTTCTCGAAACAAAATGCAAATCCGCTAAGAAATGAACCTAACTTTGACATCAAGCAGGGCTGACCTAATACCTCGCCAAGATCAGCGTCAAAGAGTGGTTTAAAAAACAGCTATTGCCCAAACTCTCATCTTGCCAATTTGTGTGCCTGCTAAAAAATTATCAAAGTTGAATCTTCCGGTGCCTCAGGACACCGATGTTCGCTTGGCTCGCGGTCGTGCCCGCTTGGACGCGCGTTTCACCGCGCCGCCTTCGCTTGCTGGGTTGCCGGACTCATACAGCGCCACATTTGAAGAAATTAAAAGCCACCTGCAAGGTGCGCGCATCCGCGCCGTGCTCGCGGCCAATCCCATCGTCATCGAAGCCTATTGGCATACCGGAAAAATCATCCTTCAGCGCCAGCAGGAAGCCGCCTGGGGAGCCAAGGTCATCGACCGCCTCTCCGTAGATCTCCGCAAGGCTTTTCCTGACATGCAGGGCCTCTCCACGCGCAACCTGCTGGCAATGAAAATATTCGCTCGCGAGTTTCCTGATTCTCCAATTGCGCAACAACCTGTTGCGCAATTGCCTTGGGGCCATGTCCTCCAGATCATTCAGCGCATTAAAGATCCCGTCGACCGCGAGTTTTACATCAGGGAAACCCTTGCCCACGGATGGAGCCGAAGCATCTTGGAAATCCAAATCCAAAACCGCCTCCATCTCCGTGCCGGTCGCGCCCAGAGCAACTTCGCCCTCACCATGCCCCCCGTCGACTCGGACATGGCAGCGCAGCTTTTCAAAGACCCCTACCTCTTCGACTTTCTTGGCACCGCAGATCCCCGCCGCGAGGCCGAGGTCGAGCAGGCCCTCGTCGACCACATCCAACAGTTCCTTTTGGAGTTGGGAGCCGGTTTCGCCTTTGTCGGTCGGCAGGTGCATCTCGAGGTTGGTGACGAGGATTTCTACCTCGACCTCCTTTTCTACCATCTCAAGCTCCGGCGCTATGTCGTCATCGAACTCAAGGCCCGCGCCTTCGAACCCGGCAATGTCGGCCAAATCAACCTCTACCGCTCTGCCGTGGACGATTTGCTCCGCCACCCCGATGACCAGCCCACGATTGGCCTTCTTCTATGCAAGGGAAAAAATAAGGTCCTCGTCGAGTATGCCCTCAGCGGCCTTGAGCAATCCATCGCTGTCGCGGATTGGAAAACGCAGCTCACTGAGACCCTCCCTCCTGAATTCCAAGGCAGCCTACCCACCATTCAGGAAATCGAAGCCGAACTTTCGCGTGATTTGCAGAAGGAGGAAGAGCGATGAAACCTCAGCGTAAAAAAGCAATGGGCCAAGAGACCAGCGTTGAGCCCTGTTCAAATCCACAATCCAACATTCAAAATTAGCCTGCCCTGCCACTTAATCCCCGTCCTGTTAATCCTGTTATCCTGTCAAAAAATACTTTCTGAATCGAAAAACCAATGCACAATGATGCGCCATTTTTATTCTGAAAGCGACTCGCAGATTATTACATATCAATAATTAATACCCATTTTCACACTCTCTCTGCCTTGTGAAATTCAACGAAGACTCAAGGGTTAAAATCCCCGCCACTGCCGAGTCTGCCCAGCGCGGCGGCTTGGGCGCTCACCCAACTCCGCGACTGGCTGCTGCCGATGCTGATGAACGGGCAGGTGTCGGTGGGGACTACCGAAAACTGAATTTCGAAACCTGGAACTATGAGCAACAAAATCACACCCTTTAAACACATAAAATTGTATTTTTAATTCCAAAATACAAATCTCAACGCTTAAATTGCATTTTCTACAATGAAACGCGGCTCCTCCGGCTACCTGCTCCCAATTTCGACGCTCGGCGAGACATGCAGGGCCTTTGTGCCCAAACCCTTGCCGCCCGATCCTCCGTTGGTTTTGGATGACCGACTCCAAGTTCTCGCCCAACAAGCCGCCACTTCCCTCGGACGCTTGGATGGGATTTCCTCGCTACTGCCGGAGCCCCATTTGTTTCTTTATTCCTACATCCGCAAGGAAGCCGTTCTTTCCTCTCAGATCGAAGGCACTCAATCCTCGCTCTCCGACCTGCTTCTTTTCGAGGTCGATGGCATCACCGGCGCGCCTCTCGACGATGTCCGCGAGGTCTCGAATTATGTCGCCGCCTTGGAACGCGGCGTGACCCTTCTCAAAGAGGGTTTGCCGATTTCCCTTCGGCTCATCCGCGAAATCCACGGCGTGCTTCTGCGCGACGGACGGGGCGCGGACAAGGAACCCGGCGAGTTCCGGCGCAGCCAGAATTGGATCGGCGGCAC